>JAKQNG010000197.1 GCA_029565915.1 Deltaproteobacteria bacterium | reverse complement strand
CGGGGACGACGGAGGTGGAGTGCCGGGGCAATGAAGGGTGGGTGTGCCTGTACGACGAATCGGCGGGGGTGGACTGCCTGGACCTGGAGTGCCGCACCCACGCGGCGAGCGAGACGTACTGCGACGGCATCGACGAGGACTGCGACGGCGATGCGGACGATGACTTTGACCTGGACTGGAACAGTGCCCACTGCGGCGCCTGCAACAACGATTGCGACATGCTGTCGTGGACCGGTGTGGAGACGTACTACTGCGACAGCGGGGACTGCCGGATCCTGGCGTGCAGCGGGACGGCGGTGAACGCGAATCAGGACATGACGGACGGTTGTGAGTGTGTGCCGGCAGGGGTGGAGCGGTGCGACGATGGGGCCAGCCGTGGTCGCGACGACGACTGCGACGGTGCGGTGGATGAGAACAGCACATTTGAGGTGTGCGACGGGGTGGACAACGACTGCGATGGATTGACGGACCTGGCGGATGCGGCGGACCTGCAGCTCGGTGATGCGCCGTCCTACACGTGTCGCAGCGGCTGCGGAGGAGCGGCGCCGGTTGTGACCTGCGGTGGAGTGGATGGATGGACGTGCCAGTATGACACATCGGTGGTGGAACTGGATGGAAACGGCAATCCGGTGGGCGACGAGACCTGGTGCGACGGGTTGGACAACGATTGCGACGGTCTGGTGGACGAAGGGCCGGGGATTGCGAACGCGGTCTATCTGGGGCAGCAGTGCAGCAACGATACCAACACGAACCCGTCGGATGGTCCCTACGGGGTGTGCCTGCAGACAGGAGTATGGCGTTGTCAGAGCAACCGGAGTGCAGCGCCTTTGTGCTGTTCGTCATCGTCGGAGAATCCGTGCCTGTCCGGCGCGGTGGCGGACCCGGCAACGCTGGTGGGGGCGGAGACGGACGCGGATCCGGACGGGCTGGATCAGGACTGCGACGGGACGTCGGATGAGGGACTGGACGCCTGCGTGAACACGTTGACGACGGTGGACTTCGGTGCCGGTCAGAGTTTTGAGATTTTCAGTTTCGAGTCGAGCCGGTACGACGCGGATGGCACGGACGCGGGGAGCGTGTCGACGGTGGCGTGTTCGCGGCCGTCCGTGATGCCCTGGACGCAGGTGACGCAGGAAGAGGCGCAAGCCGCTTGCTGGCAGTTGAACCCGGACGGTGTGGCGGTGGTTGGCGGGTGGGAGCTGTGCAGTGCGCAGCAGTGGGAGATGGCGTGCGAGATGGGAGCGGGAGGTCCCAACGACTATCCGTACGGCGACGTGTATGAGTGGAATACATGCAATGGCGCGGACTACGGGGAGGACGGGTTGATTGCCGGGTCGGCGGCGGCGGGGTGTTTTTCAGATTACACGACGGATCTGTTTGACATGTCGGGGAACGCGGAGGAGTGGACGGCCAGCGAGAACGCGACGGGGTCGGGCCTGTACCAGATCCGGGGCGGTTCCTACAACGACCAGGCGGGAGGCCTCACGTGCGGATTTGATTTCTGGGCGGCGGAACCGACGGCGTTCCGGATGGACAATCTGGGATTCCGCTGCTGCCGTGGAGACGATCCGGACGAGACGGGATGTACGCCGGCCGCCTGCGATACTCCGACGGAAGACGAGTGTGACCCAACGGGCTTCTATCTGCGCATCTATGAGGATACGGGTGTCTGCGAAAATGGTACGTGCGGGTACGAATACACGGACATCCCCTGTCCTCAGGGTTCCGGGTGTGTTGAGGTGGGCGGCGTGCCGTACTGCGACCGGGATAACCGGGCAGAGCTGTGGTACAGCGTGGACCAGATTCTCGTGCACATCGACATTGACGAGCGCGAAGGCGATGTGACTGCCGCGGTCGCCCATCCCTACGGCAACAATACGGCGGGATTCGGCCCCAACTATCTGCCCGTGGGACAGGACTGCATCACCGTGCTCGACGACGGTTCCATCCTGGTTGCCCGCCTCAACAAGAATACGAACAACGCGGACTACACACCTTATCGGACTTACTTCTTCTGGATTCCCGTGCCATCCAGGGACGCGACACCTACCGCTTTCGAGTGGAAATATCTCGGCATGATGTCAGACGAAATCATGGTTGAGGGTCTGTACACCGATTGCGCGGGTCGCATTTACGGCATGGACACGGGGGAGAACGACGGCAGCAATGTGGGCAACCGGCTCATCCGGTTCAACGACGGCATTCCGGAGCTGATGGCCGGAACGTTTGACATTGACGATTTTATTGTCATCAGTGATCTCGGCAGCGCTTCCGTGGGCGATATCGACGACATGGGACCGGGCATTGATGCGAACGGCGACATCCGCGACAATCCCGGTTGGGCTATCGACACAGGAAATATCTGGAACTTCAACTACGAGACCGGCTCGGGAACGGATATCGGCAATGGTGGCAGCTGGGGTATTCACGTGCTGGGCGGCGACCTCTTTGTGGATGACGTGTCAAGGGTGTACGTGCTGTACAGCGATGCGCGGCTGCGCCAGTGGTTCCCGGCCACGGACACCACCTCCGCCAATCTCTATACCGGACCGGCCGTCAGCGGTGACGATGGCTGGTCGGGCCTCGCAGGTCCCCTCACCGAGTGCGAAACCGGCTTTACGATGTAATCAGCAGACAAAGGGAAGGATGAGCCGCAGATCTTTTTCGCGGATGGTCACGTCTGCGGTGGCGGCGAGCTTTTCGGACTTGCAGTTGAAGGCAATGGAGAATCCTGCCGTTTTTGCAATCCACACGTCGTTTTCGTTGTCGCCCACAAAGATGGACTGCGACACGGAAATGTTTTCGCGCCGGCACAGTTCAAGCAGGCCGTCCGCTTTTCCCTCCAGATCGTAAGGAGTGTGGATGCCGCCGCAGAGCTGCCCCTCACCGTCGAAGTGCACCGCATTGATGAGCAGGTGATCGAAGGTAAAAAAGGGAAACAGATGAAACACCACGATGTCGATGGACCCGGAGATGACGCCGATGCGGTGACCCCGCGCGCGGAGTGTTTTCAGGGTTTCCGCTGCCCCGTTCATCACCCGCATGCCGTCCAGCATCTGCAGGATGGATAGTCGATCGGCGCCCGCGGCCTTCAGCAGGACGAGGTCGTGTTCGAACCACTCCTTGTAACTGATGCGACCGGCAAAGTAATTTTCTGCGGCCCTGTTGCGGGCATCCATGTCGGTGGTGAAACGCTCGTGGAGGGATTTCCAGATGTAGATGGTGTCGTCCACCAGCGTACCGTCGAGGTCAAAGCAGACGAGAGGGTATTGCAGGGCGGTGCCGGTCATGCAGTCGTCAGAAGGAGGCGAGGGCTGCGAGGTAGCGGTCGAGCTTGTTCCGGTTGTGTTTTTCGGTGACGGCCGCCAGCACCACATTATCGCCCTGATGGGCGTCCGCGACGGGAATGCCGCCCAGAATGCCATTTTTTTCCATGTGGTCAAGGAGCTGCGCGGCGGTGCCCTTTTCGCAGCGGAAAGCAAATTCGTTGAACGTGGGTGCGGTGTGGACCAGTGAGTATCCGTCGGTACGGCGGATTCCCGCCTTCAGGTATTCGCAAAGGGACAGGCAGTTGTTCGCCAGGCGGGTGAAACCGTCTTTTCCCAGCAGGCACAGGTTGATGGTGGCCGCCAGGGCGCACAGACCGTGATTGGTGCAGATATTCGATGTGGCCTTTTCCCGGCGGATGTGCTGCTCACGCGTGGAGAGGGTCAGCACGAAGCCGTCCTTTCCATTGACGTCCACGGTTTTTCCCACCAGCCGGCCCGGCATCTGGCGCAGGAGTTTTTTGTCATCGCGGATGGCAAAGAGGCCGAGCCCGGGCCCGCCGAAATCCGGCGGCTGGGCGAGAGACTGTCCTTCCGCGGTGGCAATGTCCGCACCGATGGCACCCGGGGGCGAAAGGACGCCGAAGGCAAACGGCTCCGCGGTGGAGGTGATTACCCGCGCGCCCGCTGTGCGGGCAAGGGATGCGATGTCTGCCACGGGTTCCACCACGCCGAACCGGTTGGGAATGCCCACGATGACGCAGGCGGCACCGGGAAGGGCATCCCGCAGGGCAGTGAGGTCCGTCCGGCCGCTGGATGAGAGGGGCACTTCCAGCAGGTCGGGTCGGTCCCCGTCCACCGCGGCCAGGTAGGTGCGCAGGGTTTCAAGGTATTGCGGATGGACGCCTGCGGAGACGACGATGCGCGTCTTTTCTTCTGTGCGGCGCGCCAGCAGGGCAGCCTCCGTCATCGCCGTGGCGCCGTCGTACATGGAGGCGTTGGCGGTGTCCATTTCGAGGATGCGGCAGATGGCGGACTGGAATTCAAAAATTGCCTGCAGCGTGCCCTGGCTGATTTCGGGCTGATAGGGCGTGTAGGCTGTGTAGAATTCGCTGCGCAGGAGCAGCTGATCAACGGCCGCGGGAATGAAGTGATCGTAAATGCCGCCGCCCAGAAATGAGAGGAGTTCGCTGCCGCCCGTCCCGGAGAGGTGGAAAAGGTGCTCGGTCAGCTCCGATTCGCTGAGGGGCGCCGGCAGGTTCAATTCCCGGTTGAACCGGGCCGACGCCGGAATCTGTTCAAAGAGTTCATCGACAGAGGCGGCGCCGATTTTCTGCAGCATGAGGGCAATGTCCGCCGGGGAGTGGGGAATGTAGCGCAAGGGCGGTTCTCCTTTGTCAATCGAGACTGTCCAGATATTCGTCGTAGGTTGCCGCGTCCATGAGGGCATCGACCCCGGATTCCTCGGCCAGCTCCACTTTGACCATCCAGCCCGCGCCGAAGCAGTCGTCGTTCACCAGCTCCGGCTTTTCTTCGAGGGCGTCGTTTCTTGCGCAGACGGTGCCGTTGATCGGAGCGTACAGGTCCGAGACGGCCTTGACCGACTCGATGGTGCCCATGCCGTCTCCGGCGGTGACTGTCTCGCCCATGGCCGGCAGCTCCACCAGCGTGACGTCGCCGAGCTGGTCTACCGCGAATTTTGTAATTCCCACGGTGGCCGTGTTGCCTTCCACGCGGACCCACTCATGGCTTTTCGTGTATTTGATGTCGTCGGGATTTTTCATGGGTTTCTTCTCCAGTCGGAATGCGGTCAGCGCGACCGCTTGTAAAATGGTGTTTTAACAATTTTTGCGGGATGGATTTTTCCGCGGATGTCGATGCCGATATCCATGCCCGTCCGGAAGCGGGAGGGCAGGTAGGCAAGGCCGATGTTTTTTTCGAGGAACGGCGACGGCGATCCGGAGGTGACGGTTCCCACAACGGCGTTGCCGGCTGCCGGGTCCACTACCGCGTAGCCGTGTCGACCGATGTGGCGATCCTGCATCTCAAAACCGACGAGGTGCCTTGCGCAGCCATTCGCCTTCTGCTGCGCCAGCGCCGCCTGTCCCACGAAGTCCGGTTTGTCCATGGACACGGCCCAACCGAGTTTTGCCTCAAGGGGGGTGATGTCGAACGACAATTCGTTGCCGTAGAGGGGCATTTTTGCTTCGAGTCGCAAGGTGTCCCGCGCACCGAGGCCGATGGGCAGAAGGCCCCGGGGCACGCCGGTCGCCATGAGGGCATCAAAGAGAGGGAGGGCCTGCGTAGTGGGGCAGTAGATTTCGTAGCCGTCCTCTCCTGTGTAGCCGGACCGGGAAATGAGACAGGGCACGCCGGCCACCGGGCCTTCGGTGAACGTCATGATCTGCAGGTCGTCGTAGCGGCCGTCAGTCAGTTCACTGAAGATGCTCACGGCAAGAGGTCCCTGCAGGGCGAGCTGGGCGGTTTCGTCCGAGCGATCCGCGAAGGTCACATCGCCGGTCAGGTGTTCGCGGATATGGGCCACGTCCTGATCGTGGCAGGCCGCGTTCATGACCAGCAGGATTTTTGTTTCGCTGAACCGGTAGGCCATCAGATCGTCCACGGTGCCACCCGACGGTGTGCACATGCACGAGTACTGCATGTCGCCGTCTTTTGCCCGGCGAAGGTCATTGGTTACCAGGCGGTTAACGGCGGTGAGCGCCTCCCGTCCTTCAAACCAGAATTCACTCATGTGACTCACGTCAAAGAGGCCGGCGGCTCGTCGGACGGCCAGGTGTTCGTCGGTGATGGCACCGAACCGGACCGGCATTTCGAAACCGGCATAGGGCACGAATTTTGCGCCCAGGGCAGCGAGTCGGTCGTAAAAGGGCGTTCGTTTCAGGTCCATGGATATCGCCTCCGGCGGTGGGTTGAAACGGGTCTCACCATATGCGCCTTGACTGCGCCGGACAAGTGGAATGTGCCCGTCCGGACCGGCCCGCGGGCGCTGTGACGGTGAGGGCGTTTTTCAAAAATTCGCTTGAACAAACGGGACGGGATTGGTAATAACGCCGCCCGGGCCGCGCGACGGCGGGGTTTTTGACAATCAGATTCCATACCATGGGCCGTTAGCTCAGATGGTAGAGCAACGGACTTTTAATCCGTGGGTCGAAGGTTCGAATCCTTCACGGCTCACCGCGTTGTTGAGAAAATACGCTTCCTAACCGGCGTTCTTTACAGCGTCCCCATGTTTTTGAAGACGGCCCCGTCGTCTAGCGGTTAGGACACCGGCCTTTCACGCCGGCGGCACGGGTTCGAGTCCCGTCGGGGTCACCCAAGCCCTCAGGATGTACAGATCCTGGGGGCTTTTTTTTTCGACGAACTTCCACGTTTCTTTTCGCCTCTGTTCAATACCCACCGCCAGAGCCCGCAGTCCATCCACATCCGGTCGGTAGGAATCGTTTTCCATCTATCAGTTCTTCTTTCCGATCAGCAGGCAGTGTTCTTTTTCCATGGCCGCCCGCTTTTCGTCGTGACCCCGGTACACGTCGGCCAGCAGACAGTGCACGTCGGGGTGAAACGGGTTGAGGGCGATGACCTGCCGCAGATGCGCCTCTGCCCGCGTTCGATCGCCGCGACGGATGAACACCTGCGCCAGGTGGAGAAACACCGGTGAATGCCAGGGGTAATACGCCTGCGCCTTTTCCAGAATGGAAAGCGCTTCGTCGTTGCGCTGCAGCTCCAGCAGAGCCCCCGTCAACCGGTCGAACACGTCCGGCACCATGCCTTCGGCGCCCTGCATGGCGAGGGAGTATTCCTCCACCGCCGCCGCCGTGTGACCGCGCAGGCGCAGCAGGTCGCCGATTCGCAGGTAGCGGCGGGCATCGTCGGACAGAGCCGCATCCGCCAGCCCGTGAGGTGCGGATTCCCCTTTCAGGTAGCGGCGTTTCATCAAGGGCACCATCTCCGCAGGGGCCTGCCGCGTGCCCCGCAGCTGCTCCTGCCACCAGCGGTACAGTTTTTTCATCTCGTACCCGGTGAGCTCCTTCAGCACCGCCTCCACGGTCCGCCCTCCGGCGAGTCGCTCCAGCAGATGGCGGAGCCCATTGTTGTTCAAATAGCGGTTCTCCAGCCACGCGAGAAAACTCTGCACCTGGGCGTAGGCGAGGGCCGCATCTTCCTGACTGGGCAGCCAGGACACGGAGGGGTGAAACTTCCGCAGGGGCAGCAGTCGACCTTCCCGCGCGGCCCGGTCCAGCA
Organism: Deltaproteobacteria bacterium; assembly: GCA_029565915.1. Lineage (GTDB taxonomy): Bacteria > Myxococcota_A > Polyangia > JAAYKL01 > JAAYKL01 > JAKQNG01. Next base: position 75,126 of record JAKQNG010000197.1, on the reverse strand, counting down.
GCCACGCGGATTCCGGGGGCATGTTGCCGGAGAGGCCGTCCCGCCAGCGGGACTCCAGAATTTTTGCCACGCCCTCGTGGAGCCAGATGGGCGCTTCGTTCATGGAAACCCGAGACACGCTCATGTGAACCAGCTCGTGGGCCAGGGTGTCGAGCCAGGGATATCCGTTGAGGACGGCCCGGGGCGAGAGCAGCATGATGCGGTTGTAGCGGGTCACCGCCACGGTGCCGGTGGCCTCGATCTGTTCCACCGGCAGTCCGCACAGGTCTGACAGCTTTTCCACCGTGGGCACGATATACACGCGGATCTGCGGCACCTCATCTCCCAGCAGCGCCTTCAACGCGCGGCCCTGGGCCAGAAGGGTTTCCGCGGCATAGGACACCAGCAGGGAATCCGGTCCATCCTCGTGAAAGAACACCATCCGCCCGTCCGGGAATTGCGTTTCCACCATGGCGGCGGTCATCTGTGCAGAAATCCGGACCTGTTCCCGCAGGTATTTCCAGTCCAGCTCGGTGCGGTTGCGTTCGATGGCCTGGAGGAGCAACGGCTCCGCCCCGGCATAGTCGCCGGAGAAGAACAGGAATTTTCCCTGTACGTACAGCTCTGCAGCGGTCTTTGCACGCTCGCCGGGAACCTGCCGGGCCGCTTCCTCCAGGCGATAGGCGTCGATCAATCGCTCCGCCGCGATGACCTCCGCAGCCGCGGCTGGTGGGCAGACGGCGGCCAGCCCCAGCACCACTGCAAACATCCGGAGGCGGCGATCAGCGTACGAGGGTTTCATAATACCTCTTGATGGCATCCTTGTAGTGCTCCGGCGCGCCGGCCTTCATGGCCTCCAGAATATCCTCCCGGAACTCGCCGGGCACTTCGTAGTCTTCCACCGTGGGAATTTCCACCCGTCGCGACCCATCTGACGGACGGGATTCGAACAGCACCGGCCGCGTTCCGCTGCGCAGGTGCTGTTGCAGGGCGGAAAGGGCGTCCAGGGCCACGGTCTGTCGTCGGATCGCCTCTTCCAGGTTCTGTTCTTCCAGGGCGGAGGCGCCCTTTCGCATGTCATCAGCGGCGTCCGCCAGCTCGCCCATTGCCCGGCCGGAAATAAACTGCATCCGGTTTTCCTGTTCGTCAATCCAGGCGCGCAGCTTCGTCGTCCGGCCCGCGACGTGCCGTTGGGAGCCCGCATGATTCCGCAGTCGGCGTCGATCCGATTCCGAGAAGACCCGGGCCGGTGCGGGAAACGCCCGGTTGATCCGTTCGACAATCTGCGCCGCCGCCCCACGCAGGCTGCGCAATGTGTGATCCGCATCTTCAGACGCCTCCGCCGCGGACAGGCGCCGTTCAATTTCCCCGGCGACCTGCAGGGTCTGATCCAGGTCGCCCTGTTTCAGAACCGATTCCATGCGGATGACCATTTCCTGCAGGTCTGCCGCGTCGATTTTCCCGGCGCGCTTCTTCTGCAGAGATGCCAGACGGGTTCGCATGTCCCGTACCACCGGCAGCTGGGATTTTACCAGGGGATCGATATCGCTCTTCATGAGCGCCAGCAGGCGTTCCTTGTACTGCCGGCTCAGCCCGATGGTGTTGCGGCGCAGCTCCCGCTGGTCAATCTCGATGGCCGAGATCCGTTCGAGCAGGTTCTGCATGAAGGCATCCTGTTCGCCGAACCGCTCCGTGCGGAATGCCAGGTGTCCGCTTTCCAGCGAGGTCATCAGTTCCCGCAGGGTTCGGGACAGCGACGAAGAAAGGGCCATTGCCTCGTCCACCCGGTCTGCGGTCAGTAATTCCCGCAACCGGCGGAATTCTTCCTGCAGCGACACGGCGTCGGAACCTGCGGCCGCCACCCGTGCGTCCGGGACCTGTCCGCGGACCTTAGCGACCAGATTGGCCAGTCGACCGGCCGCCCGTTCCATTTTTTCGATCACCGCGAGGATGCCCCGACGCGACGTTTCCGAGCGACCTTTTTCGTAGATCTGGAGCAGGCGCTGCAGTTCCTCCTGCTGGAGCCCCAGCAGTTCGCCACCGGAGGTGAGGCCGGAAAACTGCTGATCCAGGATGATGCCGTCCACCTGGGAGATGGCCCGTTCCAGCAGGCGAACGGTCACCTTGTCCGCATCTGTCCGCCGTCGGAAGGGAGCGAGGGGCATTTCATTGTGGCGGGATTCGAACAGCAGCTGGCTGGCGATGTCCTGTCGAATGCGATCATAGGTGTCCAGCAGACCCGACGTCCCGGGATCATGGCCCGGCAACCGGGAGGTCAGTCGGGCCAGCATGTTCAACAGGTCTTCGGTGAGACCTCTTACGCGGATGAACCGTTCCCTTGCCGCGTCGTCCCCGTCTCTGCCCGCGGGTATCGGATGCTCCAGTCGCTCACCGAGCAGGTCCACCAGCCCATCGAGGATCTTTGTCTGACGCTCCAGCAAATCGCGGCGGCGGTTTTCGGGGGTCATCACCTGGACCCGCACGGATTCCGAGGTGCTGAATTTGGGCCCTCGGATGGTGTCGTCATCGTAGACCCGCAGGCTGAGTTCCACATCGGACACATCATCGAGCTGCAGGGAGCCCGCCGGCCACCGGTAGCCCGAACGCAGATGGGTGAGATCCGCCGCGCCGTGGGCGATGGTCCGGTGAATCTCGAGATCCGGGGTGCCCGAGATGATCAGATCCACGCGGCCGATGCCGTGGTCGTCGTTGGCCTCGAATTCAATGGCTACCTCGCCGGTGCCTTCCACTTCCAGCTCGGCGGTCGGGGACAGCAAGCGGATGGACGGGCTCTGGTCCGGCTCCACGGTCACCGATCGGCGAGGGCCGTTGACTGTTCCGCCCGCCCCGTACACCGACAGGGCGAACCATTCGATGTCATCGACGATGAAACTGCCGGTCAACCGACCATCCTGCAGCAGCAGCAGCTCGGAGGTCTGTCCGCTGGACAGACGGATGGCGCCGCCAAGGGCATCCGGCACAAGGGAGGACCCCTGCAGTACCACCAGCGTACCGACCGGCGCTTCGATGCCGCCGGAAAGAGACTCGAATACGCGTTCGTCCCGGGCCAGGTAGTCTGGGTACCGGAGCTTGGCGCTCAGATCGCCGATGATCGGATCGCCGGACGTTTCCTCCGCGCTTTCGGCAGGAACCAGATGCTCACTGACGAGGGTTTCGAATCCGCTCTCCATGGTGTCCGGAAAGGTGGCCGCGAAGGCCCAGGTACCGAGGCCGCTCAGGATGAGGGCAGACAGGGCGGATATCATCCTGCGGGATGGAAAGACAGCATCGGCGGAAATCGATTTGAGGAAGTGGATGGTCCACGTCAGGTGGCACGCGATGAGGGTGCTGGAAAACGCGCTGTTGTGGGGCGCCGCGGCCAGCTCACAGGCAGAGACGAGAAGGGAGAGCTGTTGGGGATGATGGCGTCCGATCATCCGGGCCAGGTGCAAACGGGATCGCACCTGCCACAGGGGCAGCAGAAGGAGGAGCAGTGTGACCGCCGACAGGAGCAGTGCAAACAGCGTCCATCCCGCTGTCTCCAGCCCGCCGCCGCCCCACCAACCCATGGAGAAGACAAATAGCGCAAGGAAGACAACGCACAGGGTGCCCATCCATCCTGCCCCGGATAACGCGATCTGCATCATCGCGCGGTACCGCCATGCGTTCAGGATGGCGTGCAGCTCCGCGATCAGTGCGACATTGGTGCCTTCTGCGGTCATCGGTCTTTCCGGTCGAGGCGGTTTGCCCCGGCTCTTATGGGGTTGGAATTCTAGTTCAATTCGTTTAGATAATCAGTCAATTTCGATGACGGGAGCGGATGCCCGCGTCCCCGGGGAGGCGCCATTGTCCCATTCGGCTGAGCCACAGCGACCGGCCCGACGCACCATCGCCGTCCGGGGTGCCCGGGGTGGTGTCGGCGCCAGCATGGTAGCGGTTAATCTCGGTATCTTTCTGGCGCAGATCGGCCGGCAGGTCCTCCTCGTGGACGCCGATCCGGATACGCCCGGCCTGCATACCTGGCTGGGCAGTGAGCCGCCGGCGCCGACGGCGTTTTCCATTGACGGGGATTTCTGCGATATTCCGAAGGCCGCGGTGGCCACCGGGATCGCCGGACTCCAGCTGCTGCAGGACACCCGATTCATTGCCCTGGCCGCGGAGAGGGGCGCTGACGGCGCGCAACAGCTGTGGCGGGGCATCCGCAGTGTCGAGACGGATGTGGTCATCGTCGATCTGCCCATGCGCCTCGATGATTTCACCCTTCACCTCTTCTGTGCTGCCGATTACCGGGTCTGCGTGACAATGCCCATGCCCGACGCCGTGGAGGGCACATGGCGATTCCTTTCATCCGCATGGGCCTGCCTCCTCGAAGGACAGCTTGCCGGAAACGACGCGGCCCGATCTCTTCTCGCCCATGCAAATCGCGGCTTCCAACCGCTGACACCGCGCCGGATTGTGGAACGCCTGATGCAGTTGGAGAACCCCGCTGCCGGCATTGCGGCAGATCTGTCCCGGACGTTTCACCCTCTGCTGGTGGTGAACCAGATCCGCATCCGGGAAGACGATGAACTCGGCGCGGCCATGGTCAGTGCGGCAACCCGCTGGCTCGGATTCATTCCGGTCCTCCTGGGTTCCATCGGCTGGGACGACAATGTCTGGCTGGCGCAGCGGCGGGGGCGTCCTCTGCTCATCGAGTTTGCCCGCAGCCGGGCCTGTAAGGATCTGGAGCAGGTGGTCCGACGCCTGATGAACCTGGAGCTCCGGGAACTCGTGGCGCCGGTGCCTCTGCCGCCGGCCACAAAGGACCAGAATTACTATGAGCTGCTTGAAATCTATCCGGGCGCTTCCGAAGAGGAAGTGCGCCGCGCCATCCGGCAAATCCGCCTGTGGTTCGGCCCCGGGGGCATTTCTCTGCGGGGTGCGTGTGCGCGGGAAGAGCAGGACGACTTTACAAAGCAGGCGGAAACGGCCCATGCACGGCTGCTCGATCGGTTCGAGCGGCGGCGGTACGATCGGGAACAGTTTCCCGGCGGCTTTCATCGGGACAAGGACGCGGAAGCGGCCCGGCAGCGTTCCATCGCGGGAACGGTGGCGGCGACGCAGGAGTCCCTTCCCGAGGTCATGCTGACAGACGATCACTTTGTCGACGGCGCATTTCTCGCCCGTGTCCGGCGCGAAAACAACGTGGAGCTCCTCGACATCTCCAACCGCGCCAAGGTGTCCATCCGCTACCTCCAGGCCATCGAGGACGAGCGGTACGACGATCTGCCGGCCGCCGTGTACACGCGGGGCTTTGTGGCGGAATTCGCCCGGTTTCTGAAAATTGATCCCCGCCGGGCGGTGCGCGACTTCATGTCCTGTTACGACGCCCACATGGAAAAGCGGAAATAGTCTGCTCTCCCCGGGCGTTCCCACCGGGAAAATGGATCGAAAAATTGCGAATTTGCGCGGAAGCAACGATAAACATGGGCAGACAGACCATTTTAAACGGTTAAAAGGGACACCATGAATCAAACGATTACGACCATCCTGGCCGGTGCGGTACCCGGGAAAAGCGGTGCCACCGCCGGCAATATGGCTGAAATGATGCGGCTCATCGCGGAGGCGTCCCCCATTGTCAAAGGCGTCATCGCGATGCTGGTGCTGTTCATCCTCATCGGCATTTTCATCGTGGTTTACAAATTCATTCAGATCCGCCGCGCACAGGTACAGACCGTCCGCTTCCTGAATATCTTCTGGTCCTCCAAACGCCTCGACGAAATCTACCAGGCCGCCGATCGATATGAACGGAGCCCCATTTCGTCGTTGTTCAAGGCGGGGTACATTGAGCTGTCCAAGCTGAAGGCCCAGAAAAAGGAAAGCGAATCCACGTCGGATGAAACCAGCGCCGGCGCCATCGGCAACGTGGAGCGGGCCCTGCGTCGCGCCATGACCAGCGAGGTCACGCACCTCGAAAGCATGGTGCCTTTTCTGGCCACCATCGGATCGACGGCACCCTTTGTGGGATTGTTCGGTACTGTCATCGGCATCATGATTTCCTTCATGCAGATCAGCGCCAGCGGCTCCGCGGGCATGGAGGTTGTATCCCAGGGCATTTCCGAGGCCCTCATTGCCACGGCCATCGGCCTGCTGGCCGCCATTCCGGCGGTGATCGCATATAACTACTTTCTCCGGCGCATCCGCGTGCTGTCGTCGGAGATGGACAACTTTTCGGCGGATTTCGTGAACATCGTCAAACGCCACTTCTTCAAGTAGAAAGGCAGTTGCGCAGATGGCACTGTCCGGTAACGGCCCCGGCACTCCCATGAGCGACATCAACATCACGCCCCTGGTGGACGTGATGCTGGTGCTCCTCATTATCTTCATGATCACAGCGCCCATGATGGACCGTGGCGTGGAACTGGATCTGCCCAAAGCCGAGGCAGCGCCAATGGAAGTTGACGAATCCAAACTCGTCATGACCATCGACCGGCAACGCAACGTGTTTCTGGGCGAAACCCGGATTCCCCATGAGGCGCTCGAACAGACGCTCATCTCCAACGCCCGCCTCCAGCGGGAGGGCGAACTGTATCTGCAGGCGGACGCATCCATTCCCTACGGCTTTGTCGTGCAGGTGATGGCCATCGTCAAGAAGGCAGGCATTCCCAAGCTTGGCATGGTGACGGACCCGGTGGAGCAGAAATGGCCGCCCGACGAGGCGTCCAACAACTGACGTGAACTTCGTCCCTCCACATCGCAAGGGCCTTGCCGCCCTGTTTTCCCTTTATGTCATCTGGAGTTCCACCTATCTGGCCCTGTCCATCGCCGTGGGAGAGGACGGGTTTTCGCCGTTCTTCATGGTGGCCCTGCGGACGGCGGCCGCCGGTGCCCTGCTGCTGGCATTTGCGGCTCTCCGCAAAGAAGCAGTGCGTCCGGGGTTGGCGGATTTCGTCATCCTCGTGCCCGCCGGGCTGCTGCTCTGGCTCGGCGGAAACGGCCTCATTACCTGGTCTCTGCAGCGCATCGACTCGGGTTATGCGGCCCTGTCCGTGGGAACCCTTCCTTTGTGGACGACGCTCATCGATTCCATCGCCGACCACCGCCGCCCGTCCCCGGGGCTGATTCTATCTCTCCTGCTGGGATTTTCGGGACTGCTCATTCTGAACGGCAGCACGCTGTCGCGGGTGCCGCCACAGGATATCGGCCGGGTAATTGCGCTTTTCTGTGCGCCGGTCTTCTGGTCCCTGGGCTCCGTCCTGCAGGCCCGGCGTCCCGTTGCCGTCTCGTCCATCGCTTCCGCGGGATGGCAGCAGCTCATTGCCTCGGTGGGCTTTCTCGTGGCAACGGCCATTTTCGAAACACCGGTGCTGCCCGATGGGAGAGGCCCGTGGATCGCCTTCGTTTATGTGACCGTCTTCGGCGGACTGGTCGCCTTTACCGCCTATATTTTCTGCCTGCAGGTGCTGTCTCCCACCCTGGCCGTCAGCTACGCCTTTGTGAATCCCGTTATCGCCGTGTTTCTGGGCTGGTTCTTTCTCGATGAAACCGTTCACGGCAGCACGTTTGTCAGTGCCGCCCTCATCTTCGCGGGCGTTGCAGGCATCATTCGCTTCCGCCGACCGAAATCTGCCCCGCCGGACAGCGAATCCCGATAGGTACGACCGTCTCTTTACAATCGGCTGTGTCGTGTGCATGTTTCGATTCAGCCGACACGGTCAGAGGAGAAACATCATGCAGATCACGACCAGTTATCAGGGGAACAAGCGGTTTCACAGCGGCGACGGGGCCGCGTCGGTCACCATGGATGCGGCGGCGGCGTCCGGCGGCAGAGGCGAAGCACCCACGCCCAAGGCCATGGTCCTTCACGGCCTGGCGGGGTGTACGGGCCTCGACGTGGCAACCATCCTCGAAAAGAAGAAGGTGACCTGGGACCGGTTCGACATCGACGTGGCGGCCGAGCAGACGAGCACCCATCCAATGGTGTTTAAAACCATTCACATCACCTATCGCTTTGTGGCGGACGAAGCCGATCGACCCCACATCGAGCGGGCCATCGAACTGTCGAAGAATCAGTTCTGCGGCGTTTCCGCCATGCTGGCAAAGTCCGCGCAAATTACCCACACGCTGGAAATCGTCCCCCGCTGAGGTCCCACCCTGATGCATCGCTCGCGGCCACACTCCCCGGTATCGCTGCCGGGCCAATGCACGTCCGCGCCGGATGCCTTTTCGTTGATATCAATGTCATGTTTTGCATGTTGTGGAACAGGGAGTTGAATAACTTAACAGGTCATTGAAAATGGTTTAGATACCTGCTGCGGAACGGGATGAATAACCCCCGGGTCGGGTTCGTCCACAGACAGACTCCTCGGAATGAACCGGGATTCCGGATACAACGGAAGGAACAATCGCTGATGAATCGAAAACAATCCCTTTTCATGCTCACCCTCGCGTCGCTCCTTGTCATGGGAGGCGTCGCGCATGCGCAGAAGAAGACCGTGCAGCAGATCCTCGACACCGTGGACGATAACCTGCTCAAGGTGTCCGACACCACCTACAACGCGGAAGTTTCGGTCATCCGGGACGGTAAAAAAATCAAGACCATGACCTTTGAAGCGGTCCTCAAGGGTCTCAACATGAAGCGCATCACGTTTACCGGCCCCGGCGACGTGCGCGGCATGGCGGTGCTCACCACGGACGACGGGCTCACCTATGTTTACATGCCCAGCTACAAACGCGTGCGGCGGGTGGCCTCCCATGTACAGGATCAGGGCTTCATGGGCACCGACATCTCTGCCGAGGAACTGGGCACCGCGTCCCTGTCCAAAGGCTGGGATGCGAAGATCATCAAGGATGATGACAAGGTCTGGGTTCTCCGGATGACCCCTCAGAAGGGCACTGAAACGATTTACAGCTACATGCTGGTGACGGTTTCAAAAAAATACGGCGGCGTGGAGCGCGTGGAATCCTACAATTCCCAGGGCACCCTCGTGAAATCCCAGGTCCGCAGCGACTGGCAGACCTTCGGCGTCATCACGATTCCCGTAAAGATGGTCTACACGGATCACAAGACCGGCTCCAGCACGGAGCTGCGGTTCTTCGAATGCAAAGTGAACCAGGGCATTCCCGACAGCACGTTCACCACCCGCTCCCTGATGAGGGAGTAGACCCGGAGAAGGCAAGGGATGAAACGGCACATCAGACTGACCATTCTCGGCACGGTAATTGTCACCTGCCTGAGCGCGGTGGCGGCGGCCACCGATCTGCTCCTGCTGCTGCCCGGGTTTCCCGGCACCACCGAACAGGCCCAGCCCTACGTGGATCAGATGCTCCGCTATCTGGAAACCGACATGGGAGAGACACCCTTCAGCATGAAGGGCATTTTCATCCCGGACGGCGCTGATGCGGCCGAGCGGCTGGCATCTGTCAAACCGGGCATCGCCCTCATGGAGCCGTCGGTTTACGCCATGAGCCAGAAGACCCAGAAGATGCAGGTCATCGCCCGGGTCCACGCCAATGGCCGCGGAGAACAGACCTACTACGTGGTTACCCGCAAGGATGGCGCGGCGAATCTGAAGGCGCTCTCGGGCAAGACGATGAGCGGCGTCGTGGTTCACGACCCGAAATACGTGTTCAACGTCCTGCTCGACAAAAAGGCTCCGACCGACATCCGGCTCGTGTCCCAGGGGCGACCGTTGAAATCCCTGCGGGACGTGCACCGCGGTGATGCGGACGCCGCCCTCATCGACCAGGATGCAAAGGATCACATGAGCGAGCTGGAATTTGCGTCTGATCTGCAGATCATCCACACATCCGCGCCGGTTCCCGCGCCCGCCGTGGTGGTGCTGAATGATGGGCGCGCAAAGGCCGACGCCATCCGCAAGTCCCTCGTCGGTCTGTGCGACCGGCCCGAGGGAAAGGATTTGTGTCGGTCCCTCACTCTCACGGCCGTGATTCCCGCTTCCGACAAGGACTACCGTCCGCTTCTGGCAAAATACAACCGCTGAGCAATTATTCGTTTTCGAAATTTGAAACCTGAAAACCCATGGCCTGCAGAGGACGGAGAAAATCGTCCGGCAGGGCAGCGCGCACAGTCATCCGCTGCAGGGAGACGGGATGGTCAAAAGAAAACGCCTCGGCGTGGAGGCCCATGCGGCAGAGTCCGTAGCGCTCCTTGAAGGCGCGGTTCAGGTCTCCTTTGCCGTAATTGGCATCGCCGATCAACGGGTGGTTGATGTGTTTGAAGTGACGCCGGATCTGGTGAAAGCGACCGGTCACGGGCACGGCCCGGATCAGGGACACGTCCCGGGGCTGCGTCCTTGCCGTTTCGAGCAGCGTGTATTCCGTGCGCGCCGGTATCCGTTCGCCGCCTTCCTTTGCGGGAACGGGGCTGTCCACCACGCCGATGCGGGGTGGCACACCGCGCACCAGCGCCAGGTAGGACTTGTGAATGGCGCCGCTGAAGAACTGGGACTGCATCACTGCGGCGATGCGGGACGACAGGGCAAACAGGACCGGTCCGCTGGCCTGTCGATCAAGTCGGTGAATTGGATGCACCTGCCGGACGCCAAGGGTTTCGCGCACCGCATCGGACAGAAACGGCCCGTCCAGGGCGAGTCCCCGGTGGACCACGGTCCAGGCGGGTTTGAACACGGCCAGCAGGACGTCGTCGCGATGGAGAATCTGCAGTTCCACAGCCCATGGATAACACCCGGTCCACCGCTGGACAATCGGTGATTTTGGTTGTAGTAGAACCCCATGCCAACCGAGGATCGACCCATCGCGAAAACGCTGGAAACCCCGTCAAACCTGCCCGCCGCCATCGACGACATCGCCATTCCCGCGGGGGAATTCTGCGATGTGTGCGGTTTCGGAAACCTGCGCAGCGCACAGCTGACGGACGCTGCTGGCAACACCCTTCACATCGAAGGACCTCTTGACCTGCTCAACCTGCAGGGCCGGATCCGGCGTGCTGCGGGGATGGTCATCTCCGACTACCGATGCCTCATTGCCAAGCATACCGACAACGGCATCATGGTGGTCGGCGGGCGCTTGACGGGCGGTGAGTCGTCTCTGCTCGAGCTGACGTTCACGCCCCTTCGCGCAGACGATGCCGCTTCTGTGCCGAAGGAAACGAACGAAAAAAAGGCGGCGGATGCACACTGGCACCGGGCCATCGAGGTATCAGCGACGCTTGAGAAGCAGGGTTCCCGCTCCCATCTGTGGAATGAGGAGGAACCGCCCCTTCCCGCTCCCGGCGATACGGTCTGCCATCGGCAGTTCGGGGACTGCCGGGTAGTCAAGCTGGACGACGAACACATCACGCTTCAGAAACCCGACAGCCGCATCGTTCAGCTCGGCCTCGCCGTGCTGCAGTTCCGACAGCGACCCGGAAATTCCACGGTCTTCGACGTGTCGGTCCGCCGATGAACCGCCTGACCGTCCTGTTCCTGCTTCTGCTGTCCGCCGGATGTCGCGGCGGGAGCCAGCCTCCGTCGGATCGCCGGGACGGTCATGAATTTCTCCGCTGCGCCGACGCGCAGGATGACGGACGGACCGAAAAGATATCCCTGCCGCCCCTTACCGCCATCCGCAACGGCAGCGACCTGAAAATCACCGGCGGCGACAGCGCGGTGGTCCGTGTGGGCCTTCTCGCCGGCCTGTCCGACACCGCACCGGAAACCCTTACCGCCATCAAGTATTTTCTGGACCGGTTCAAGGCGGCCCGGGTGCAGGCCATCATCGTGGCAGGGGATACCGGCCGCACCGAATCGCAGATCAGAACCATCCTGGACGCCCTGGCACAGGCGCCTATTCCGATACTGGTGATTCCCGGCGCACAGGAGAGCTTCCACGGCTTCCGCAACGCCATCGCTGCCCTCCGCACCACCCATCCGCAGATCGTGGACCTGACCCTGGTGCGGCGCGTGTTCATGAAAAACATCTGCTTCCTCTCCCTGCCCGGTGAACAGAACCCTTTTTATCTGGAGGCCGGAGATCAGGGCTGTTCCTATGAACCCGAAGATGTCACGGCCATCGTGTCTGCCGCCCCTTCCAACATGACGGCGGTGCTGGTCAGTCCGACGCCTCCCCGGGGCCGGGGTCCTGCCGCCGCGGACCGGGGACGAGGCGCCGTGAACATCGGCGATCCCGCCATCACCGACGCGATGGTCGACCACGAGGTGCGGTTCGGGCTGCATGGCCATGTGGTGGAATCCGGCGGCAGCGCCACGCCTCTTTCGGGAGAAGACCCCATCCCGCCGGGCCTCTGGCATACCTCCTTCATCCTTCAGGCGGGCAGCGCTTCGGCTGCACCGGTACTGATGGCCAACGGTGGGCGGAGCGCCGGAATGGCCCACATCGTCGAGTTTTCGGGAAACCGGGGTCGCTACCGGACTCTGTACGCGCCCTGACACCACCGGACGCCCCTCTCCTTTGCCCCACTCTCACCGTTAATCAATTGACGCGGTGACCGTGGAAAAGTACGATCCCGGTTCAATCGTTCCAATCGTTCCGTGCGTGTCGATTGACGAATCATGCTTGCCTCGAAGGAGGATTCTCTTGGCTGTAACCTGCAGTATGTGCGGTACCTCGAATGCGGATGGCGTGCAATTCTGTGCCGCCTGTGGCACTCCCCTGAGCGGTGGGGCACCGGCGGTTGCGCGTCCGGTCCAGACCGATGGATCGATGCCGGCAAAGACCATGCTGTTCGGACGGGCGCCCCAGATTCCGGAAGCCCAGGCAAAGCCCTCCCCGGTCAAACCGGTTCAGGTGCAACCCGTGGCGCACCAGCCCGCGGCCCTCGCGCCGGCGGAACCGGGATTCGCCTCCAATCGCACCATGCTCGGCGCGCCGCCGGTCAACCTGAATGAAACTGCCAGGCCCGCGGCCGGCGTTCCGATGATCCGGATGGCCTCCGCGAAACCCGCACAGGCGGAACCTGCCGCGCCCACCGCGCAACGCGCCCCTGTGGCCGTGGATACAGCCAGAACCATGCTGGGAATGCCGGCGGTGGATTCCGGCGATGTGCAGGCCGCCATCCAGGCGGCAAAGCAGGCGACCGCCGTCGGGGCGCCCGTAACCACACCGGCCACCGGACCATCCCCCGATCTGGAGGAAACCCGCGTGGCGCCTCCTGATCCTTCCCAGAAGGCACGACCCGCGCAGGCAAAGTCCGCACCGCCGGAACCGGAAGAGGAAGATGACACACCGTCCCGGGGACCATCCACGGGACTCATCATTGCCGTGGCCGTGGCTGGAACGGTTGTACTGGGACTGCTTGCGTTTCTGGGCGTCCGCTACTTGTTGTCCGGTCGCAACGAGCCGGTGCCCCAGATCGCGCCGACGGCCGACGGTCAGCACCTGACGGTCACACTGCAGATTCCCGGTGCGGCGCCGGGTTCTTCCCTGAGCGTGCAGGGACAGACCATTCCCATGACCGAAGGCAGCGCCCAGTTCCTCCTGCCCCGCTCCGCGCTGGTGCTCGGCACCAACCTCGTGGAATTCACCCTCGTCCAGCCGGACGGCCGACAGGAAAAACGCAGCTTTCCCATCACCCTGCGCCATGTGGTGACCAACGATCTGTCCCTGCTCGCCGCAGATCCGGCGGCCGTGGAGGTGAAGTTCCAGGTGGCGGAAGGCTTTCGCGTCACCGTGAACAACCAGCCCTGCCCCCTGGCCGGCAACACCTGCACCCACCGTATTGCGCTGGAGGAAATCCGCAAGCACCAGACCCGATCCGATGGCGACGAACTGCGCTACACCCTGAATTTCCAGTTGACCGATCCGGACGGTCGTTCCGAATCGGGTCAACACCTGATTGCCATTCCCGTCACGCCGCTCCAGATCGATCGACCGGCGCCGGGCGCGGTGGTGGACACGGCGGAAGTCACAGTTGCCGGCACTGCTGGAGACAAGGCGGAGGTGACGGTAAACGGTGCACTGGTTTTGTCCAACGCATCCGGCTTCGCCACGATCATTCCGCTGGACAAGACCGGTCCCCACCGCATCTCCGTCACATCCCGCCTGGCCGACCACGCGCCGAACCGGCAAGAACTGGAAATCAGCCGCGTGGAGAGCCTGCAACCCTTCATCGACAGCTGGAAGGCCGACGCCGACCCGAAATTTGACTATCCGAAGCTGACGCGGAACACGGCCGTTCACGCGGGCCGAAAAATCGTCCTGTCGGGGCGGATCATCAACATCAACACGGCGGCGGGGGTCACCGTATTTCTACTGTATGTGGACAGGGGATGTCCGGTGGGCGGCCGGTGCGCGGTGCACGTCACCTTCCGGGGTGAAACCGACGCGGGCCTCGAAAGCATGGTCAACGTGTACGGCACCGTGTCCGGGATGAAAGACGTGGACTTCTCCGGCGGTAAATCCCAGATGCTGCCTTCCGTTGATGCCCGCTTCGTGGTCAGCGCCCAACCCGGCACCAACCGCTGACGATCCCGCCCATGGACACCGATCTGTTCGACTACGCGCTGCCCGCTCACCTCATCGCCAGTCATCCCCCACTAGAGCGGGACGGCGGACGCCTGCTGGTGGCCGACCCGGTAACCGGCGCCATTGCCCACGAACGGATTTCCGATCTGGCGGCACTGCTTCCACCGCGGTCCCTGCTCATTGCCAATGACAGCCGGGTGTTCCCGGCCAGACTCGCGGCCAGACGCCCCACCGGCGGCGCGGTGGAAGTGCTCCTCGTCCGACTGGAAATGGACGCGGCGGACACCTGTGAATGGACGGCCCTGTGCCGGTCAGCCAAACCCCTGCGCATCGGCTCCCGCCTGCTCATCGGCGACGTGGAAGCCACTGTCACCGCCAGCGGCGAACAGGGCGACCGGCGCCTGCGCATGAACTGCGGAGCAGCGGGGTTCCGCGACGTCGTTGCGCAGATCGGCGCGGTCCCGCTTCCTCCGTACATTCAACGACCGGTGGAAGAGGCCGATAAGGAGCGCTACCAGACCGTCTACGCGAAGCACGAAGGATCCGTGGCAGCCCCCACCGCCGGACTCCATCTCACGCAGGCGCTGATCGATGCGCTATTTGCCGAGGGCCACGAGCTGCAGTTTGTCACCCTCCACGTGGGTCCCGGCACATTCCGCCCCATCACCGCCGGTGTGGTCGAACAACACGCCATGGACGTTGAGTACTACGACATTCCCCGGGCCACGGTGGAAGCCGTCTTTCGTGCGCGGTCCGAAGGACGACCCGTGATCGCCATCGGCACGACCGCCGTGCGGGCCCTTGAGGGCTGCGCCGCGCAGCATGGCGGCAACCTGGCGGCCGGCGGAGGTTCCACGCGGATGTTCATTGTTCCTCCTTTTTCGTTCAAGGTGGTCAACGGCCTCCTCACCAACTTCCATCTGCCGCGGTCCACGCTGCTGTGCCTGGTTTCCGCTCTGGCGGGCCGCGAATTCATTCTGCGCTGTTACGAAGAAGCAATTGCCCGGAGTTACCGCTTTTACAGCTACGGCGACGCCATGCTTGTTCTTCCGGTGATGTCATGACCGATGGATTCTCGTTTTGCGTGAAAGCGACGGACGGCCACGCCCGTGCCGGTGAAATCCGCACCTCGCGGGGCGTCGTACCAACCCCCGCGTTCATGCCGGTGGGAACCCGGGCCGCTGTCAAGGCCCTGTCTCCCGACGACGTGCGTGCCACGGGCGCCGATATCCTGCTGGGCAACACCTACCACCTGATGCTCCGACCCGGCGAAGGACGCATTGCCCGTGCCGGCGGTCTCGCGCGCTTCATGGCATGGAACGGACCCACCCTCACCGATTCCGGTGGGTTCCAGATTTTCAGCCTGAGCGACCGGGCAAAAATTGACGATGAAGGGGTCGTGTTCTCCTCCCACATCGATGGCGCCCGCATCGCCCTGACGCCCCGGCGGGCCATTGACGTCCAGGCCGCCCTCTCGTCTGACATCGCCATGGTGCTGGACGAGTGCCCACCGGGCAATGCGGACAGGGATACGGTCCGCCGCGCCATGGACCGCACCACCGCGTGGGCAAAGCAACAGCTCGATGTGCCCCGGGCCGATGGACAGGCACTCTTCGGCATCGTGCAGGGCGGCATCCACGAAGACCTTCGCGCGGCCCACCTGCAGGAAATCGCGTCCCTTCCCTTTGACGGCATCGCTCTGGGCGGACTGTCCGTCGGCGAACCCCGGGAAGACATGTACCGCATTTTCCAGTGCACCGGGAAGGACATGCCGGCGGAGCGTCCCCGCTATGTCATGGGTGTCGGCACGCCGGCGGACATTCTCACGGGCATCGCCTGCGGCATTGACATGTTCGACTGTGTCATGCCCACGCGGAACGCCCGCAACGGTCAGGCATTTGTGCGGGGTGGAAAAATCGGCATCAAGGGCGCCCGGTTCGCCGACGATGCGCGACCCCTGGACCCGGACTGTTCCTGCTACACCTGCCGCACGTTCGACCGCCGATATCTCCGCCACCTGTTCATGAGCAGTGAGCTGCTCATCCACCGCCTGCTCACCATCCACAACCTGACCCACTACGGCGACCTGATGAAGGGCGCACGGATGGCCATCGCGGAGGGGCGTCTGGCGTCCTTTTCTGCCGGATGGCTTGCGGCGCGGGAACTCTGACTATTTTTTGCGGGATTCCCGCCACGCCAGAAATGCAACCAGCGTGATCATGCTGCCGATCAGGGTGACGCTGATGCCGACGATGGCCAGGGAGCCGATGGTGCGCAGTCCGTTGTGAGACACGGTCATCATCCCCACGAATCCGACACCGGTGGTCACGGAGGCGATCAGCGTTGCCATTCCGGTCGTCCGGATCACGGACCTCAGCGAACCCGGGCCCTGTTCCTGATAGGAGTGATAAATGTGCACGGCAGTGTCGATGCCCACGCCCAGCAGAAGCGGCAGCACCAGCATGTTGTAAAGGCCCAGTTTCATCCCCGTCATCCCCATGATGCCCGCCACCCAGATGAGGCTCACCAGCAGCGGGCCGAAGGTGAGGAGCACCGGTCCGGGACGGCGGAAATCCAGCACCAGCACCAGCAGCACGACGGCCAGGGAAATAGCGGTCATCGTCACCCCGTCCCGTTGGACCGCACGAATGACTTCTACCAGAATGAAGCCAGATGCGGTCGGGTGCACCCGGCCCACGTCGGGAATGTCTATCACGCCGAACAGATCGTAGAACCGGGCCATCTGGTCCACGTGAAACTCGTTTACCCGGGGAAAGAGGTACACCATGCCGCCCACCTGACCGTCCTTGCGGGTGAATTTCGCGGTCACCCAGTCGGGCAGGGACTTCTCTGTAATGGGCGCCACGTCGGTCCACTCCCGCAGCTCCTCCAGTTGCTCCCGGACGTCCTTTTTCAGCTTCCGCAGGGCCAGCGCCTCATCCACGTATCCCTGCAACTCCCCTAGCAGTGCTATCTTCCTTTCCTGATCATCGGGAATGAAGGTGAACAGGGAAAAGACGTTCCGCAGCAGTCCATCCACGTTGGCGGGCGATTCCATGACCTTTTCCAGATGCCGCGTGGCCGCCTTCGCCTGTTGCGGCGTATTGAGAAGAATCACTACCGGTGACGAACTCTGGGACAGCGTCCGGCCATACTGAATCGTTGTGGACACCTTTTTCTGACTGCCCAGCCGGCGGAAGTCATATTCAAATTCGATGCGACGCGCCTGAACGAAGGCCACGGCGGTCACCGCGGCGATGACCACCAGCGCCACCCCGGGCAACCACGCGGGAATGCGTCGGACCGGGCGATCGCCTACCATTGATTTTCTGCGCCACGGCGAGGGCGCGGAAAAGCGCTCCATCATCGCTCCCAGGGCCGGCACCATGACGATATAGACAACCAAGCAGATGAGGATACCCAGCATGGCAATGATGCCGAACTCCATGAAGCCCTTGAATTCGGCGGCTGCCATGACGCCGAGGGCGCCAGCGGTGGTCAACCCCGCCGTGAGAATCGCCCGTCCCGTCTTCGACAGCGCCAGCATCATGGATTCCTGCAGCGTCTTCCCACGTCCCCGTTCATCGAGATAGCGCGTGGTCATGTGCACGCCGAAATCGATCCCGAGCCCCATGACCACCGCAAAAATGAGCGCGGTCACCATGTTCAGGCGACCCAGGGTTAACGCAGTCACCGCTACGCTCAACACCGTGCCGGCCACCAGCGGCAACAGCACCAGCACCAGCGAGCGGGCCCGTCGGAAATACACGATGATGATCAGGACAATGAGGACAAGGGACGACGCGATGGATGTGACGATGTCATTGACAATGTTGTTGTACTCCATTGTCCGGTTCCGATAGGAGCCGGCCACCTTCACCCGCATCCGGTCGTTGCGGTGGGGATTCGATGCGTCGATCAGCTTCTGCGCGCGTTCGACCAGCATCCGCGCAAAGTCCATGTCCACCGCCGGCCGCGAGGGCCGCGCCATGACCGTGACCAGCGTGCCATCCGGACTGGCGATGAAGTCCCCCGTATCCACCTTCTTCGAGGTATCCCCGTTCCCGGCGTCCTGGCCGGCCTTCTTCGACGTTCCGAGGATTCCCTTGACACCGGCGCGCGCCAGTCGCTCGTCATACTTCTCCATGATATCGTCAAACCCGATATCCGGAGGCGGTTCATCGTCCAGGCTGACAAAGAACGGGTTGGCAACTTTCTTTTCATAGGCCACCCGCGCCTTCGCCCGCCGGACAATCGTTTGCAGGTCCGCCGTTTCGAGATACAGCAACCGGTGTCGTCGGAAAAAGGACTTGTCCTCCCGGGTGGTCACCCAGTCGATGAACGGCAGGGATGCCAGCCGCTTTGCCATGTCCTGTGCAAACGCCATGTTGTCGGCGGGCACCGGCGAGGTAATGGCGATATATAAAAAATCCGTGGAACCCACGAGCCGGGAAACCCTTCGGGATTCCACGACACAGGGCAGCTCGTCGGGGAGCAGCGTGGTGAAATTCGTGTCCAGCCGCAACGGCTTGAACGCGATGAGCCAGAAGGCGGAGATCGCGGTGAGCAGAACAACGATCCCCACCGGCACCAATGGGCGACGGAGCAGGAACTGCACAAAGCTGTCAAACTGTCGTTCACCGAACCGCATATTTTCTTTCCCGCGCATTTTTTCGGCACAATCCGGACAGAACGGCCGATATCTGTTGTTGCAACGCGCGCGAAGGATATTGAACAACATGAAAAGTGTCCATCATCGAATCATTGCCGCAGCCATCACCCTGTTTGTGATTGTCGCAACGGCCCTCCTCCGTTGCCCGCAAACCTTTCACCCGTCGGACGAGGACAAACCGGATTCCGTAAAGCCGTCCTGCGGACCCACCGTAAGGCAGGAGCCCGCTTCCCGACGGCATCTGTGCGGTGTGGGTGTGGACCTGAACCGGGACAACGAAATGGAACTCCAGTATCTGCCGGGCATCGGATCAGAGCGGGCCCGCGCCATTGTGCAGTACCGGGAGTTTCACGGTCCCTTTGAGGATGTTGAGGAGCTGATCAGGGTTCCCGGCATCGGCCCCAAACTGCTGGCAAATGTCCAACCCTTCATCGAACCGATCTGAAAACAAAGACCGGTTTGCTTGCCCCCGTAAAAAATGCCGCTACATTTATCTGCGCAACCAACTCGTCGAAGACGATCAACGAAAGGAACAAGAAATGAAAAAGGTCCTCATCATCATGATGTCTGCACTGCTGTGCGGGGTTATCGCTGGATGTGACGAAGAGTCCGATGAACCTGCCAGCCTGACACAGGAGGAAGTCGTTGCCGGAGAGTGTGGAAAGATGCTGGAATGCAACGAGGCAATGGTCACCGGAATGGGTGGGCTCGATGGATGCGCGACCACCGTCAACGGCATCATTTTTGCCAACTGTGCTGCATTCGATGGCGAAGTCGCTGCCACCTGCGTGGACGAAGCCGAAGCGATGGAATGCGCCGACTTCAATGCCGCGGTAGTTGCCATGTCGGGCGGCGATCCCAGCGGATTCCCGGAAGCCTGTGCCAACATGTGCGGCGAGTAGTCCCTTCCTGCATCTTCTGTATCTTTTCACCTCGTCCAACGAACTCCAAATACACATCAAGGAAACTGCGCACAGATGCGTGCGTTTCGACTGGAGTTGATGACGGGAAACCGGATTTACCGTTTGGAGAACTGGAAGGAACGACGGGCGCCGCGCTTGCCGTACTTCTTGCGCTCGACTTCGCGGGCGTCGCGGGTGAGGAAGCCGGCCTTCTTGAGAGGGCTGCGGCGATCAATTTCCGCCCGGGTGAGGGCGCGGGAAATGCCGAACCGGCAGGCTTCGGCCTGGGCAGAGCACCCGCCACCGACCACATTGATCACGAAATCGTATTTGCCTTCAGCTTCGGCCACTTCCAGCGGTTGACGCATGATCATCCGCAGAATGGCGCGGGAAAAATAAATTTCTTCATCCTTGTCATTCACGGTGACCTTGCCGCTGCCGGGACTCATCCACACGCGGGCAACCGCCCTCTTCCGTCGACCCGTGGCATACCAGCGTTCTGCATTATCAGACATTGATTCTTCCCCTTCTTATTTCAGTTCCAGCGGCTGTGCCTTCTGCGCACTATAGCCATGTGCGGGCAGGTCTCCCGCGTGAACCTTGAGCTTGCCGAGCATGCCGGCACCGAGTTTCGTTTTGGGAAGCATTCCCTTGACGGCAATTCGCAGCAGTGACGTCGGATCCTTGGCCAGCATGTCCGCCGCATTCAGCGCGTTGAGGCCGCCGACCCAGCCGGTGTGCTGGTAATACATTTTTTCTTTCATCTTCTTGCCGGTCAGAACGACCTTCTCCGCATTGACGACCACCACGTGGTCACCGGTGTCGACGTGGGGTGTATACGTGGGCTTGTTCTTCCCCATGAGGATGGTTGCGATCTGGGAGGCCGTCCGTCCCAGATTCTTTCCCGCCGCGTCAACGATGTACCACCGCTGCTCAATCTGGCCGGGTTTTGCATTGAATGTCCGCATGATCATTGCTCCAGTGTCAAATTCATATCCCGTTGAAAGGGGCATTTCCCTGTCAACAGAGCGCTATTTCTTAGTCTGAAGGGGATCGGGTGTCAAGGAAAGTTTGCGAAAATCCCGGGCGGGGACCGGACGATGTCCAGATGGATTACAACAATTTGAAATCCTTGGGTTTCTCAAGAACCGCGGCGCAGAGTTCACGGTATTGATACTCCACGGCGTCGCTCAGGGTATGACCCGCACTCATCGTGTCGCGAAGATAGTTTTCCAGCTGCCGATAGCGCGTCCACAATGTGGAAAACTCCTCCCCGGTCAGCTTTTTCACCAGGTAGCCATCGTTCCTGACCGGCTGTCCGAAATCCAGATCGCCGAAGCGCTCTGAAAAGATCCGCAGGTATCGTTCATAGACATCTCTGTTTTCGCTGGTCATGATCATCCTCCGGGAATTTCAACCTACACCGCTTCTCTGTCCGGTCAAAATAATACAACAGGCCCCGTCACGCCAGGACAGCTGCCATCAGCCACAACAGCAATCCCCCGGCGCTGGCAGCAGCGGCGATGCGCTCCCGGCGTCCCGACCCTGTCAGAGCGACGCCGGCGCCGCCAATCCACAGCGACACGCCCACCGCCAGCAGCACCGACATCAGGATGCCCGGATCCGCCGGCCGCGCCACGAGCGATGCGGTGGCATCCGGTCCCTTTGACATGCCCCGGGCGAGCCGGCGGATCTGTTTCTCCGCGTCTGCGAGCTGGCCGCCGTAGGGCTGGGTGACATGGCGCACGGACAGGGCGCTGCGGCGGACCCGTTCCCACAGAAAACGGGCGGATACCGGGTCGCCCGCCATCGTTGCCCGTCGCGCCAGAAGACTGAGCTGCCACATCGCCCTTTCGCCCCAGGGGCTTCCCGGAACGTATGCCCGCACCGCGTTTTCAAAAGCATCAGCGGCCCGGTCCGTATCGCCCGCTCGCAGGTATTCCTCCCCTTGTCCATAGTACTTCCGCGATTCCCATATCAATCGACCGCAAAGGACACCGGCGGCAATGCCGCAGAGCAACAGGAAGATGGACAGGCCGGAGATCAGGGTTCGCCCGCGCTCCCCCACTAGATGAAATCCCTTCGACGGAAGATGAGCATGGCAGCAACCAGGAATGACGCCGTACAGATGAGCGAATAGGCAATCGCCGAATAGAGATATCCCGTTGAAATGAACTGGGCGTGGACGGTGGCAAATGCACCCTCGACGATTTTGCCGCTCGGATAGAAGAGATAGAAGTTCGGCAGTACAACGGAAACGCCTTCGAACAGGGGCGCCAGTGAAACGAGTTCTTTCTGCCGGCCCAGTTCGGCAATCAGATCGGCGCTGCGCCCCGCGACAAACAGCCCCAGACAGAATATCCCGCTCAGGAACGGACTGGAGAACGAGGTAAAAAACATGGCCATGGCAATGACCATCAGCGTTTCAAAGAAGATAAGCACCACCGCGGTCAGCAGGCCGAACGTGATCTCGCCGCCCTGCAGGACGATGAGCGGCAGGAAAACGGCCAGCATGAGGGCGATCTGGACGACGAGCACCATGGCGATGCCGCCGAACTTGCCGAGGAGGTAGGCGTGACGGCCCACGGGCTTGGACAGAATCGGATAGATGGTGCGTTTCTGGATTTCCTTGTTGAGCAGGTTGATGCCGATGAAGATGGCAATCAACACGGAAAACAGCGAAATTCCCGCCAGCCCTACGTCGATGGTGGTGCGGATCTGCTGGTTGATGGACAGCTTTCCGAGTACCAGGCTGAACAGGATGATGGAGATGGCAAAGAAGAGAAAGCCGTACAGGATGCGGTCGCGGATCGCTTCCCGGTAGGTGTTGTATGCAATCGCCAGGATTTTTTTCATCTGCGTTCCCCGGAAAGTCAGTTTATCGCAAACGAAAAAAGTGTTGTCCAGTTCCCCATGATCAACAGGTAGCCGGCGTGGATGGTCGGCCGCGCGAAGAACCCGCCGTTCACGTCGAGCAGATTCAGCACCCGCCCCGTTCCGGCGGACACCATGTAAAGGCCCGCTTCCGTGTCGGGGATGAGCAGCAGATCGTCATAGACGACCGGGTCGAATTTCAGACCGAGCCCGAATCGGCTTTCCAGCAGTGTCTCGCCGGTTTCCACCGAAAGCGACACCAGCCCCCGATCTCCCGCGCGGACTGCCTGCACTTCGCCGTTCACGAATGCAAGGCCGGTCACCATGTCGAGATCGGGACGCGTCCACAGGAGACTGCCGGATGCGGCGTCCACGGCCTGCACGCCGCCGGTCAGCGTGGCGGCGATGACCCGATTGCCTGCCACCACCGGGGTCGCATCTACATCGACAAGGAGCACGTCTTCACCGCCAGCGGACGCCACCACTTCAGCGGCCAGATCGGCGGTCCACTTTTCCTGCCCCGTGCCCGCATCGATGGCGGCCAGGATGCCGTCGCTGAATCCCGCGTATATTGTCCCGTCTACCAGATTCAAATCGGCGTAACTGACCGAAGAAAATCCTTCGACCGGTGAGCGCCGGTAGCGCCAGACAATTTCACCGCCCTGCGGATCCACGGCGACAACCGTGTTGTCCGCGTTGACGGCAAACAGCGTGTCGGCGACCATCCAGATATTCCGGCGCAGCTCCGCTCCCGTATCCACCGTCCAGATCCGGCGACCGGAGCGGGAATGGAAGGCGTGGAGGAATCCGTCATCCGCACCTACGTACACGCGGCTGCGCGCACTGTCGTACACCGGCGTGGAGCCGATCGGATCGTCGAAGTCGCGGCGCCAGACCGTTTTGCCGGTCCCTGCGTCCAGACAGTAGAATCCGCCAACGGCAGCGCCGATGAAAACACGACGGCGATCCGTGTCAAACGCGGCACCGGCGGTTTCCACCGGCTGAAACCGGTCATACCGCTCATAAAACTGTGGAATGATAAAATCGGGCGTATTGGAATACAGCTGTCGCCGCCACCGGAATTGCAGCACATCCATTCTGCCCCGGAGGGAATGATGAGCAGACGTCTTCGGAGGATGACACGCCGGGAGCAACGCCGTCCCGCAGAAAATCAGCAGCAGGGTGACGATGCCGCGGGTCACGGATGTCACTGAAGGGCCCCTTGCCGGGCCGAAAGGAGTTGCTGCAGAATCTGGGGATTGAGTCCCGAGGGAAGCTCCGGCACATCCGCATCGGGATTGATGGCCAGCAGCCGGGCCCGGGCCTGGACAAACAGATAGTCGTTCCGGTCGGGTTCTCCGGCAGAAGCGATGGATTTTACAATCTCTGTCAGCGACTTTTCCGCCCCGGCGGTATCCTTGCCGGCATCCATCCGGAGCCGCACCGCATTGAAGCGGGCCCAGAGGGCCGTGCGACCACTACCGGCGCTCAGCATTTCGTATTGCCGGATGGCCTCGTCCCCGCGACCAGCCGCTTCCAGTGCCACTGCCAGCGCCATGCGGATGCTGTCCGCCATGAACGACAGCGCATCGTCTTTCAGGCAGGCCTCATACAGCGCCACGGCATCCTTCGCCCGTCCCTGATCCATGAGGGCACCGGCCTTGATGAAGGACGACACGGAAGCAAGGGGCGAATTGCCCGCTTCCGCGATGACCCGGTCAAACCGCTTGATGGTCTCCCGGGCCCGGGCATCTCTTGTGCCGAACGTGAGCGCACTCTTTTCGTCCTGCGGCGCCGAAAGGCCCGCTTCTTCCCAGGATGCGGTTATTACGGGGGCAAAGGACGCATCCAGCCCTTCCGCCAGAAGGCCCGACACCTTTTCGCTGTGCGTGTCCCGTACATGGTTGAACACGATGACCCCGATCCATGCGGCCAGACCAAGGCCCAGCAGGACACCGATCTGCCGCCGGCGCTCCACGGCCCAGTCCAGAAATGACATGGAACGCATGACAAATTCATCCTTGGTCGGATCAAGGTTATCTTTTCGATCTTCTTTTTTTGAAATCTTGAGACGTGCCACGATCAATCACTCCTTATGCATCTTCTACCTGATGAAGCAGGTCGTCCTGAAACCGGGGGACTATATGCTGCGCCATCCGGGTGGTCAACAGGCAAACGAGGGCCAGCGGTGCGGAAATCCGCCGGATTCAGGCCTTCTCCATCGCCTTCTGCACAAATACTTCCTCCAGCGTGCGGGTGGTCCGGTCGTCCCCCTGCAGCAGTTCCGCCAGGCTTCCCTCGTGCACCCGGATGCCCCGGTTCAGCATGACTACGCGACCGCAGAGCCGCTCCACATCCGACAGGATATGCGACGAAAACAGGATCGTCTTCCCTTCCTTGTGCAGATCCGAAATCAGGTCCGCCACGAACCGGCGGCCAATCGGATCGAGACCGCTCATGGGTTCGTCGAGCACCAGCAGGTCCGGATCCGGCAGCAGTGCCTGGGCCAGCCCGATTCGCTGCAGCATCCCCTTGGAAAACTTCCGCAGGGGCCGCCGCGCCGCCTCCGCCAGACCGACCTTGTGGATGAGTTCGTCCGCGCGGCGCCGGATGTCGGACCGGGCCATTCCGTACAACTCGCCGTAGAACTTCAGCAGTTCCTCCGGCGTGAGGTATTCGTGAAAATAGGCATTCTCCGGCAGATAGCCGATCCGCTTGCGCGACGCGGGCGTTCCGCCATCCTTACCCAGCAGCTGCACGGTACCCGAATCGGGAAAGATGTGGCCCATCATGATTTTCAGGGTGGTCGTCTTGCCCGCTCCGTTGGGACCCAGCAGGCCGAAGATTTCGCCTTTGTTCACGTGAAAGCTCACGCCGCGCAGGGCCTGCACCTTCCGCCGGAAAAAACCGATGTGGAAGGTCTTTGTCAGGTTGTCAATCCGCACCGCATCCGTCGATTCATTCATGCATGCCCTCCGTTGTCCGCCATGAAGCGGAGAACCAGCTGCGACACTTCCTGCACGTCATCCGGCGACAGGGCACCGTGCAGGGGCAGCGAAATGCCCGTCCTGTAAATCTGCAGCGCTTCAGGAACCCGGTCATCGGAGAAATCAAATTTTTCCTTCAAGCCGTCCAGTCGGGACAGGCAGTAGCTCGCCAACTGCGATTCGACGCCGTTTTCCCGCAGGAATGCCATCAACCCGTTGCGGCGCTCCTCGTCGATACCGGGAATGATCGCCGCCATGGTCTGGTGGTTCATCCACGCGCCATCCACGGGACGCTGAAAGCGGAGGGGCAGTTGCCGATAAATATCGGCCAGCATCCGCCGCTGCGCCAGGATCCGGTCCAGATCATCCAGTTGCACAAGACCCATGGCCGCGCCGATTTCCGAAGGGCGCAGGTTGATGCCCATGCCCGCGAACCGCCCGTCCTCCAGGCCGAAATTGCGCAGGTGGCGCACCGCGCGGGCCAGCAACGGGTCGTCCGTCAGCACCGCGCCCCCTTCCCCGGTGGTGATGATTTTACGCGGATGGAAACTGTAAATCGCCGCCTGTCCGAAGCTGCCGCAGGGACGGCCGCCGAGGGACGAACCGATGGAACAGGCCGCATCCACCAGCACGGGAATGCCCGCCGCCGCGCAGCGCGCTTCGATGGCTGCACAGGGGGCAGGGGCCCCGAACTGGTCGATGGCGATCACCAGCGATACATCCTCGCGCAAACCGGCTTCCAGCGTGTCGACACTGATGTTGAAGGTGTCCCGGTCGACGTCGCACAGGCGCACGGTGGCGCCCAGAAAGGCCGCGGCCATGGCGGGAGCGGGAAAGGTCAACGCGGGCACCAGCACCACGCTGCCCTGTCCGATACCCATGGCAGCCATGGCAGCCATCAGCGCCGCGGTTCCCGACGACACCGCCACCGCATGACGACGGCCCGAGACCGCGCACAACCGCTCTTCGAATTCGGCCACAGCAGGCCCAGCCACCAGCTGGCCGCTGTCAATCACGCGCCGCACGCGCTCGTGAATCCGCTCATCCGATGGCGGGCTCGCAAGGCGTATTCTGGCAATGGGGGGCATGGCAGAACGATGGTTTGTCAACGGCGTCGGACCAACCGGCGCGGTTCGACGGTCAGGCCTCTTCGAGAATGGCGAGGACCTGTCCGCCTTCCACCGTGTCGCCGACCGCCACCCGGAGTTCCGCGACCTTTCCGTCCTCGGGCGCGGATACGGGCATTTCCACTTTCATGGCTTCAATCATCACAATGGGATCGTCTTCGGACACTGACTGCCCAGGCTCCGCAACGATTCTGACCACCTTGCCGACCATGGGAGCAACAACTTCAATTGCCATCCTCTTCATCTCCTTGCGAATGGGGCTCCCGGAATCGGTCCGGAAGCGTTTCTCCTCCGGCGCCCTGACCGGTGGATTGGACGGAAATCGTCCATCACAGGTTTTCTTCCATACCGGAAAAACACTGAAAAATCCACCCGGAACCTGACTTTTACAGATCCGGCGAACCGATCAGTTCCACACGCCGGCGACCGGTTCGCCGCAGGATGGACAGGTGCCGTCCCGCATCCGGTTGAACCGGATCTGAAAACCGTAGCGCTTGATCAGCGTATGGCCACAGGCGTGGCAGATCGTATCTTCGGCGGGATGCCCGGGCACGTTGCCCGCATAGGCATGGCGAATGCCCTGCTCCTTTGCGATCTGCCGGGCGGCCTCCAGTGTATTCACCGGCGTGGGGGGCAGATTGACGAGCTTGTAGGACGGATGGAAACGCGTGAAGTGGACCGGTACGGAAGGGCCCAGCTCCTGCACGATCCAGCGACACATGGCCCGGATTTCCCTGCGATCATCGTTCAACGTGGGGATGAGGAGCACGACGATTTCCAGCCAGACGCCGGATGCCCGGATGGTCCGCAGCGTGTCGAGCACCGGTCGCAACCGGGCCGAGCATAACTCCCGGTAGAAGGACTCGCTGAACGCCTTGAAATCGATTTTCACCGCGTCCAGCAGGGGCAGCAGCCTGCGCATGGGTTCCTTCTCGATGTAGCCGTTGGAAATCATCACCCGGCCGATTCCCGTGTCCTGCGCCGCTGCGCAGACGTCCCGCACGTATTCCCAGGCCACGACGGGCTCCGAATAGGTAAACGCGATGGCGCGACTCCCCGCCTGCCCTGCCTCCGCCACCACCTCCGCCGGGGTCAGGCGCCGACTCGTCACCTGCTCGGGCCGGAACTGGCTGATCTCCCAGTTCTGGCAGAAGCGGCATTCCATGTTGCAACCCGCCGTCGCAATGGAAAACGCCATGCTGCCGGGCCGGAAATGAAACAGGGGCTTTTTTTCGATGGGGTCGTTGTTCATCGCGCACACGCTGGAATGGACCAGCGTGTAGTATTTTCCGCCGCGATTCTCCCGCACGCCGCAGGTGCCCCTTTCCAGATCGGCCACCGTACATTTCCGCGGACACAGGGCGCACGTCACCTTCTGCTCACCGGCTTCGCTCCAGAATTCCGCGGCCACCGCACCATCGCCATCCTCCGCCCGCAGAATGCCCGCTGCCGCCAACGGACAGACCGCACAGGTGGCTGTCAGCAGCTGCAATAGTCGGCGCCGATCCGCATCCATGGAACGAGTTTACCACGGTTTTTTTCTGCCCGGAACCGCTGCAGAAAAGTGGCCGGACGAAAACGGTCCATCCGACGGGTGGCGCCAGCGCGTTTCGTGCGCTACATTTTCAACTGAGCCCGCAACCATTCATCCGGAGGTGAAACATGGCACGAGAAGAGCAGTTCGTGGAGCTGGTCCGCATCGCCGATCCGATTGAGGCCGATCTGTTTGGTGCCTTTCTGGAGGACGGCGAGGTGGACTACGAAGTGATCAACCGATCCGGCGCGGGAATACTCTCCGGACTCATGCCCGGGTCGGTGAACCCGGTGATCTTCCGCATCCTCGACGTCCATCTCGAACGGGGCAGGCAGTTGCTGGAGGAATACCGGTCACTGCAGAAAGCCTCCGTTCCTCCCGATGACGCCGTCGCAACCGACGACGAAGCCGGCACTGGAGACCCCTCCGACGTCCCGGCGGACCGCTGAAATTCTGCCCCTCCCTCCCGCGTTGAAAAATCAGGCCGTTTTCTGGACATTGTCGCGACAAATATTGGATGTCAGAAATGGCTTGAGGAGGAAAGGGTTCATGGCAGCCAACAGACGGGTGGGCACCGGCGTCCGGCGAACGACGCAGAACAGGAAGAAGGAACCGCGGAATGGATCGGGGGGCGCTTCCCGACTGCGGGGCACACTGATCACGGCCATCATCATCGTTTTGGGCGCTTTGGGCGTCTGGCAGTGTTTTGACAGCGATGAACAGAAGATGGACACGGGCGATCCGCCGGTCTCTGCCGTCCGGGTGGACACGGGCAAAGAGCCCGTCGACCCTACCATCGTCAACGAATCCAGCCTGCTGAAGGCGGAAGATTCCCCCGCGGCGGCAGAACCGCAGACAACAGGCACCGTGGACGACGGACCGAGCATCGCAGAAGCGGGCGGCCACCTGGACGCCGACACGGGCAACGAACCGGATCGCTTTCCCCTGTACGCGGTCGCCTATCAGTTTCACACCCAGATCAAGGAAGCGCCCGATCGGGCGTCCGGTGTGCTGGCCTATGCGAGACGAGGCGCCACCTTCCGGGTGAGCGAGCGGGTATCGAAGAAAGATTGCAGCCGCGGATGGCATGAGGTCGCCGGTGGCGGATTCGTATGTGATGGTGCCGGTGTGCACGTGGGACGGGAGCCGGTGTCCTATGAACCGGCGCCACCACCGCCGGCGCTGAACGAACCGTTGCCCTACAGCTACCGCTACACGAAACGGGACGGCGTGGTGGAATACTGGAAAATCCCGAGTGCGGAAGAAATCGCAGCGGCACAGGCGGTTCTCGATGCCATCGATCGCCGGGACGCGGCCGCCGCGCCAGCCCCGGAATCACCTCCGGCAGAACCCGATGCCGCGTCGGACCCGGCCTACGATGAAGCGGCCCTCAAACAGGTCATGGCCGCGGCACTGACGGCGGAGAATGAAGCGCCTCCTTCGCCCGCAGATGACGCACCAGCACCGGCGGCGGATCGGGATGGCGCAACGCCCGTTGCACAGGACAGCGGACCGACGGACCTGCCGGCGGCCGACAGCGACATCGCGGACCCTTTCGCACTGCCGCCCTATGTCCACATGCGCATGGCAAAGGGCTACTACGTGAGCACCGTGGACCGGATACGGGCCGAGGATGGAACCGATTTCTTCAAGACCGTCAGAGGGCGTTACGTGAACGCGGACGAACTCTATCCCGCCACGGCATCCACATTTGAAGGGCGCCTGATCGGCGGAAAGACACAGCTTCCCCTGGTGTTCGTCGTGGGCAGCGGTTCAAAAAGCCTGCACCGGGAAAAGGCGGATGGACCGTTGAAAAGCGCGGAGGCACTGAACCGCTACGATGTGTTTCCCCTGCTCGGGGAACTGCAGAAGGGCAATGCCACCTACCTGCAGATTGGCGACAACCGGTTTGTGAACAGCCGGGTAGCCGCCGTGGCCGCCATGGTGGACCCTCCCGCCGACCTGGCCGAAAACGAGCGCTGGATCCACGTGGACCTGAAGCAGCAGGTGCTCGTCGCCTATGAAGGCCCGACCCCCGTATTTGCCACGCTGGTGGCAACGGGCAAACGGGATTTCGAAACGCCCACGGGAGAATTCCGCATCTACAACAAGCACGTCACCATCACCATGGACGACCCGGAGGCCGGAGACGAGGCCTATTCTATCGAAGACGTGCCCTGGACCCAGTATTTTAAGGAAGGATATGCGCTCCACGCCGCCTTCTGGCACGATCGCTTCGGCCGGGTGCGCTCCCACGGATGTATCAACCTGTCTCCAACGGACGCGCGGCGGCTGTTCTTCTGGACCGGACCCCACGTTCCGGCGGGCAACCACGGCGTGATTTCGACTGCCGCCAATCCGGGTACCCGCATCGTCATCACCGGCTGATTATCCCCGCAACAGGACGTATACCGCACCGGTGCCCCCGTCATACGGACGCGCGGACGTGAAGGCGAGCACCTTTCTTCCCAGAGCGCCCCGGGTCAACCATGCGCGCAGCTTCTCCTTCAGCACGGGCATGTGGTCTTTCGAACCGAGGCCCCGTCCGTGGACAATCAGCACACAGCGCAGCCCTCTCCGGTGGGCGTCGTCGATGAATGCCGCCACCCTTGCCCGGGCTTCCACCCGGGTGAACCCGTGGAGATCGAGGTGGGACTGAAATGAATAGTCACCGCGCCGCAGCTTCTTCACAATGCGCTGGTCGAGGCCCTGCACCGACGCCTCGATGTACTCGTCCGTGTCGGCGATGTCGAACACGGTGCGGCCGTTCACCAGGTCGTCCAGTTCCTGAATGACCCATTCCTGATCGTCCACAATGCGGGGTTCTGCGATTTGCGGTTCAGGCCGGACCAGCCGATGATCGATGGGAGCGGCCCCGTCCATCATCGCGCGCAGGGCCTCCTCGTCGGGGGAACCAGCGGATTCCGGCGCCGGCGCTTCGGGAACAGGCATCACGGGGGATGCGGCAGGGATGGCGTTTTTTTTCTGCTGCAGCATACGGAACGGTGTGTTGGTAAACACCGCTGCCTTTCCCGGTTTCGTTTTCTTCCTGTTTCTTTTCTTCATCCCACTTCATGCGACAGGAGGGCCTGCCTTTGTCCTCCCATCGGATGTTTGTGAGCCTACCACCGTTTTTCGCCGGGTTCATCTTCTGGCGACGGCGCATTCGTGGTAGGCCTCCTTCCATGACGTGGCGGACCCTGATCAGGGAAACGGTCGATCGCTGGCGCCAGCCCATCCCTTCGCCGGGACGGCTGCTGCCATTCTTCCCGTCCACCCATTCGTCCATCGATCTGCGCATTGTGTCGCGCATGCTGTTACACGCCAGCCTCGTGGGCCTCGCAGCCGGCCTCGCGGGAGTCGCGTTCTTTTACCTGCTGGAACTCCTGCAGTGGCTCCTGTTGGAACAGGCAGCCGGATACACGGTGTTGCGGGCCCACGGAGAGCCATCTCCGGCATCAGTTGGGGTCAGGGATTTTCGCCCCTGGCTGCTGGCGATCCTGCCCGCCATCGGCGGTCTCATCTGCGGTCTGATCAGTCGCTACGCGGTTGAGGTGCGCGGCGGCGGCACCGATGCCATCATCACCTCCTTCCACCATCAGAGCGGCACCATGCGCAAGCGCGTCATCGGCATCAAGGCACTGGCCTCCCTGCTGACGCTGGGCACCGGCGGCTCCGGCGGACGGGAGGGCCCGACCATGTACATCGGCGGTGCACTGGGTTCCCTCACCGGACAGCTCCTGCAGTTAACCGCGCGGGAACGGCGCATCCTGCTGGTGGCAGGCATCGCGGCCGGCATTTCCGCCGTATTCAAGACGCCCCTCGGTGCCGCCCTCCTGGCCGTGGAGGTGCTCTACCGGGACGGATTCGAATCGGACGCGCTCATTCCCTCGGTGTTTGCGAGCGTGGTGTCCTACTCCCTTGCGGTATCCATCACCGGCGAGAGCACCCTGTTCGCCCACGACGGCCATTTTCCGTTTCTCCCCGCGCATCTGCCACTCTACGCGCTGCTGGCGGTGGTCGTGGCCGCTGCGGCTACCTTGTTCCTCGGCGTCTTCCGCCTGATCCGCACGGCATTTACAAAGCTGCCCGGCCCGGTCTGGATCCGTCCTGGCATCGGTGGACTGGCGCTTGGACTACTGTCTGTACCCATCATCCTGCTGGTCGGCAACTTCGTTCACATTCCGGGACAGGGAATCGGCCTGCTGGGCGGTGGATATGGCGCGGTCCAGATGGCCATCTCCGGGGTTTCCTGGCTGCCGGACGGCTGGCACGCGGTGCTGCTGCTGTCGGTCATCGCCTTTGCAAAAATGGTCGCCACCTCCTTCACCATCGGCTCCGGCGGCAGTGCGGGCGACTTTGCCCCTTCCCTGGCCATCGGCGGGCTGGTGGGAGGCGCTTTCGGACAGACGGCCCGGATTCTGTTCGCCGATCCGGCCATCGATCCGGGTGCCTTTGCACTGGTGGGCATGGGCGCTTTTTATGGCGGACTGGCCCACGTGCCCCTGGCCGCGGTCATCCTCGTCTGCGAACTCGCCGGCAGCTACGATCTGCTGGTTCCGCTGATGCTCGCCCAGGGCATTGCCTTTGTCGTCCTGCGCAATCGATCCCTGTATGAAGCTCAGGAAAGCGATCACATCCACTCTCCGGTGCGGCGACCGGATCGGACGACGGATCTGCTGAAAACCATTCCCGTGGAAGAAGCGGCATTGAAAAATCGATCCTTCGCCCGCTTCCAGCCATCCGATCCCATTGAGCACATCACTGCGGAATGCCGTGCCCATCCCGACCAGGAAATCTTTCCCGTGGTGAAGGGGGACGGCACCATCCGCGGCATCATCAGCTGGTCGTCGGTGGCCACCGCGTCCTCCAACCGGGATTTTCTGCCGTGGATTATCGCGTCGGATGTCATGCAGCCACCGGTCGCTGTGTTTGAAGGAAACGACCTGCGCGCTGCGGTGGAGCTGCTGGCCGCCAACGGTATCCGCCAGATTCCCGTCGTGAACAGCGAAGCCCGGTTGACAGCCCTTCTCACCCAGGAAGACATCGTCACGGCCTGGGCGCGCGTGTCCACTCATCCGGTACAACCGGAAACCCGGCCATGAGCGCCACAATCGCTTCCTTTATTCAGGCGAGTTTCTTTAAAAGCCAGGACATGTTTTCCCCCAGGGTCCGCAGGGTCTTCATTCCCTCTTCGTCACCGGTGACTTCACCTTCCGGTCGGCCGCCGATGCCGTCGTTCCAGTAGCTGGACCCCACCACGATCATCTGCGAGATGGTGAAAAAGTGGTTCATCGTGTCAAAGGAGTGAATCGCACCGCCCCGACGGGCCGCCACGATCGCCGCGCCCACCCTTTTTTGCAGCAGGAACCCGTTGCCGCGGGTGACAAATCCCGCCCGGTCGATGAAGGCTTTCATCTCGGCGGTGACGTCGGAAAAGTACGTGGGGGAACCCAGCAGAATGCCGTCCGCCGCCATCATTTTCTGAATGGATTCGTTCAGGATGTCCTTGTCGTACACGCAGCGCTGGTCCAGCCGATCCCGGCAGACATAGCAGCCCCGGCAGCCGCGCTGCAGCTCCCCGCCAAGCTGCACCACCTCCGTTTCGATGCCCTCGCCATTCAGAACAGTGCACACCGCGTCGATCATCGCCCGCGTGTTGCCACCGCGCCGCGGACTTCCATTGAATGCAATCACTTTCATGTTCCACTCCCTTGAAAATGGTTTGTGTCAGATTTCTCTGCGCGATGATTCACAGAAAAAGAACACTTCTTCAACCTGTACGATGAACGGATACAGTTCCGGGTCAGTTTGCGAAGGTGCAGGTGTTGCCGGCACCGCCGACAGAAGCGGTGACCGCGGCCTTCACCGATGCGGCAGGCAGCAGGGTGTAGTCGTAGGGAATGGTGAACACGGAGCCCACGGTCATGTTCATGTCTGTGGCCGTTCCCGCGTTGCCCGTTGCCCGGATGGTGGCGGACGCATCGTAGATCTTGATGGCTTCCGTGCCGGAGGGAACCTCGTAGTAGCAGTTCTCGATGATCATCGAAATCTGCACCCCGGGCCCGTGGACAATCTGCCCGTCGTCGCCGGAGTTGTGGAAGTTGTTGAACAGGTGCACGTCGCCGAATCGTCCCCTTGGCTGGCGCTGGTTCACCCGCTCGCCCCACCAGCAGTTCATGTAGGTGATGCGCAGGTTGTCCGCGTCCGCGGTGGAATCATCGCTGCTGGAAATGAGGTTCGAGAACCGGTGTTCCTTGTTGTAGGTGTAGCGGAACCGGCTGAACGATGTGGTGATGTAGTCTGCTTCCTTGGAGAAGTCGCAGTTGCCGTCCTGCCCGTCCGCGATGTCGATGTGGTCGAGCCACACGTGATGGGCCTTGTTTTCCACAGCCACCGCGTCGTCTCCCGCACGGCATTCATCATAGGAGGAGCAGGTGTTGCCCCGCACGGCCAGGTTGCGGATGATGACGTTGAACACATCTTCGCCGGAGAGGCGGATGCGCCCCGCAATCACCACTCCCGGTGCGGTCCCGATGATTGTTTTATTGGCCGCCGGCTCCAGGGATCCCGTGTAGGTGCCCGGCTGCACCAGGATGATGGCCGCGCCGTCCGCCTCCGCTGCGTTCTGCAGGGCCGTCATGTTGCTCACAGTGATGGCGCCGGCGAGATTCGTACCGCCCCCCGTGGTTCCGGAAGGCAGGCCGGAGACCGGAACGGAAGCCCAGCCGGGAACGGTATCCGTGATGCGGATCACGCCGACGTCGACGTCGGTGTCGGTGTCGGTATCCGTGTCGGTGTCGGTATCCGTGTCGGTGTCGGTGTCCGTGTCGGTGTCCGTGTCGGTGTCGGTGTCCGTGTCCGTGTCGGTATCCGTGTCAGTGTCGGTGTCGGTATCTCCATCGCCGCCGCAGTCGCCGGCAGAAATGCCCATGCCGTCCACTGTGAGGGAATCGATATTCGGGAGGCCGTCGGCGGTGGTCGCTTCCAACCGGATGAGGTTGACGCCCGCCGCCAGGTCCGCGGAGGTGGAGGCCACGGCCCAGGTGGCCCATGCGCCGGTGGCGTCAAAGGCCAGATCGTCCACCACTACCACGCCGTTGACCCGGACATCCGCCGGCCGATCCGTCGTGGTCGCATACCGCCACGAAAGGGTAACCGTCCCGGCCACCGGTGATGCCACGGCCCACTCGATGGCGCTGCTCGCCGCGTTGATGGTGTTCACATATCCGGAACCGGTGTAGCCCGTGTGTTCATTCTCGATTTCTTCGGACAGGGAGCAGAAGCCCGCATCCAGTTCGTCGATGATCAGCGTGACCGGTTCCATTGTGTCCGTGTCCCCATCGCTGTCCGTGTCGGCATCCGTATCGGTGTCGCTGTCTGAATCACTGTCCGCATCCGTGTCGGCGTCGGTGTCGCTGTCTGAATCACTGTCCGCATCCGTGTCGGCATCGCTGTCGCTGTCGGCATCGCTGTCGCTGTCGCTGTCGGCGTCGGTGTCGGTGTCGGTGTCGCTGTCGGCGTCGGTGTCCGCATCGCTGTCCGTATCCGCATCGCCGTCCACGGCAGCGGCATCCGTGCCGCCGTTACAGGCGGGAATCAGGATGGCCAGAAAACAGAGAACCCATCGAATGGCACTTTTCATCTGATACTCCTTTAAACAGTGAGAAGACCGCCGCCGGGCGGTTCTGCACCAGAAGTGCCCCGCCGCTGCGGATGAGTGCCAGATCTGTTCGGCGATGCCCGGAAATGGTAAGCTGCACCCGATGCCCATGACAAAGCCATACGTCCCTGCCGCCGTCGCCCTGCTGGCGCTGATGCTGGCGTCCACCTTGTCCTTTGCGGCGGAGAACCGGGTCGTCGTCCTCGCCCGTCAAGGAGATGACACGGCCCACCGGCTGGTGCGGGAGCTGGCCACCGCCGGGTTCGATGCAGAAGTACAGACGGACGACGGGCAGGATATCGCGTCCGCGGCGCGGGAGGCGGATGCAGCTGCGGCCATCCGGGCAAGCCTGTCCGGGCGCACGGTGCAGGTGTGGGTGGCCGACCGGGTGACAGACAAGGTGGTCATCCGTACCATCGACATCGCGCCCGGCGAAGAACCGCTGGAACCTCTGGTGGTGCTCGCGGCCGTGGAGCTGCTGCGGGCCAGCCTCATGGAAATCCACGCCCGGCACAGACCCGCCGGCGAAGTCCCGCCCTCCGCTGCGGCCACCGCGTTTTCGGCGCCTCCGGCGAAGGACCAACCAACCGCCCCCCGGCTGCAGGTGGTCCTGGGACCCGGCTTTACCTTCCTTGGTGCCCGCACGGGCATTTCGGCCAACGTGTCCGCGGCCCTCGGCGTCCTCCTGGCAGGACGGCTCTTCCTCAGCGTCAGTGGCATCGCGCCCCTTTCCCGCCACCGCATCTCGGAGCCCGAGGGCAGCGCCATCATCGTGCCCTTTGTCGTCGGCGGCGACGCCACCTTCTTTGCCCTGGCACCGGACTACCGCATCCGGCCCCTCTTCGGACTGGGCGCCGGCGCGCTCATCCTGCGCACCAGGGGCGAAGTGAACCAGCGGTTCAGCGAGCCGGGCCTGCTGTCCCTGTCGGCCCGGGAAACCACCGCCGCAGGCTTTACGCCGTGGGTGCGCACGGGCCTCGTCGCGCGGATGTCAAAGTTTGTGTCCATGCGCTTCGATGTGCAGGCGGGATATGCCCTGCGCCGCCATCGCCTGGAAATGGCCGGGCGCTATGTGGCCTCTCCGGGCAATCCCTGGCTGGCCATGAACCTGATGGTGGAGCTGACCCTGTGGTAATGCTGCGCATACGATTCTTCGCTCTGATCGGCGCCGTCCTCCTTCCGGGATGCGATTCCCGGACCATCGAACCCGTCG
The DNA here is from genome assembly GCA_029565915.1 of Deltaproteobacteria bacterium. GTDB lineage: Bacteria > Myxococcota_A > Polyangia > JAAYKL01 > JAAYKL01 > JAKQNG01. The sequence goes on along the minus strand of JAKQNG010000197.1, from coordinate 37,751 downwards.
CGGCCGTTTACGACACGGTCCCGGGCACGGATTCCGGCACCGGCAGTGACACGGTGGACACGGATACCCTGGACACGGACCCGCCGGCCACCGACTCCCCGTCGGATCCGGACACGGACACCTTTGTCGACGACGCGGTTCCGGGCCTGCGGGGATTCGCCACCATCAACGCCCTGGACCGGGACGGCACCACGGGGGGCGACGGGGACACGGATCCCGTGGTCGCGACCAGCGGCGCGGACATGCAGGCAGCCATCGACGAAGGCGGCGACGCGCCTCTCATCATCCACGTGAACGGACCCATTGCCCACGACGCCGGCCGGGTGGTCATCTCCAACCGATCGAACGTGTCCATCATCGGCACGTCGGGCGACGCGGAATTGAGCGGCTTCGGCATCTCCATCACCGGCGGCAGCAACGTCATCATCCGGAACCTGCGCATCCATCACGTGCAGGACGACGACCAGGACGGCATCCGCATCGCAGACGGCTCCCACCACATCTGGGTGGACCACTGCGAAATCTGGAACGACGGCACCGGTGACAGCAGTAGCACGCCCTTTGACAGCCTCCTCGACATCTCCAACGGCGCCGACTGCATCACCGTGTCCTGGTGCATTTTCCGCGACCACGTGAAGGCCATGTACGTGGGGGCCTCGGACGACGCCACCGGGGACGCGGGAGCCCTGCGCGTCACCTTTCACCACAACCGGTTTTCCGGCGTGCGGCCCGTGGCCCTGAGCATCCGCTTCGGCAGGGCCCACCTGTTCAACAACCTGTTCGAAAACCCGCCCGCCGGTGAGGACCCCGAAGGTACCGCCATCAGCGCCCGTATGGGTGCCTGCGTCCGCGTGGAACACAACGTCTTTTCGGGCATCGCCTCGCCCACCATCACCGACGGCAGCGGCAGCACCCTCGACACCCTGGGCGCCGTGGATTTGCTCGGCAACGATTTTGGCGACTACGCGACCCTGGCCGACACCCCCACCTGCACCCTGGTGCCGCCCTACCCGTATCTCGACGTTCGAAACGCGGCGGCGGATGTCCCGGCCATCCTCGCCGGAGCCGGCCCGTCGGAGCTTTTTTAAATTTTAACTGTACGGGAATTCCCGCTTTCCGGTAATGTGCGTTTCTGAGTGCGGGCGTCCGGAGCCCTCCTTGCGGAAACCCGGACGCGCATCCATCTGATTCAAGGAGATATCATGACCCATCACCCGCTTGCATCGTTTATCAGACTGTCCCTTGCCGCCCTTGTGGTCGGCGCCCTGGCACTTCCGTCAGAAGCCGCTGCCCAGGACAAACCGAAGCTCATCGTCCTTCCCCTGAGCGGTTCCATGGAGCTCGGGGCCGGCGACGCGGACTACCTGCTGGACGCCATGTTCGAATCGGCTTCCCTGCGGGTGGCCGGACACGTTTCGCTCATTCCCAAGCCCCAGGCAAAGCAGGCGGCGAAGACGCCGAGCGGTCGGTGCAACGAGGACTGCGCCCTCACGGCGGCCCAGAAAACGAACGCGAGCATCGCGCTGCTGTGCGAGCTTTCCACCTACAAGAACAGCACCATCGGGTTCGTGAAGCTCCTCGACACCAGTGACCAGACCGTGCTGTCGGCCAAGCGCTTCATCGTGCAGGGCGGCGACCTGCGGCAGATTGAGGCGGGCATGCACGCGGCCATCCGCTATGTGCTCTCGGCCCAGTACCTGCCCCTGTCCCAGGCCCAGAAGGCGGCACTGGCGTCCCGGCAGGGGGAGATGCCGCCCCCCCAGTACACGGCCCCGTCCGACGATGCACCCATCGAGGTGGGCCCCGTGGCGCCGCAGCCGCAGCCTCAGCCGCAGCCCCGGGCGACCATGCCCGTCTACGAAGAACCGGAACCGGAGCCGGAACCCCTCACCGCGGATCAGATTCAGAGACGAAAGCGCGCATTTCTCATCACCGCCAGCGTGCTGATGCCCGTCGGAGTAGGCCTTGCCCTCGGCGGCGTGGGCTTTCTCCTGCGCTCCCAGTCTGAAATGGAAGTCTTCGTGTCCTGGGATGAGCAGCGCAATGAACTAGTTGCAGAACGTTTTAAATGTTTGGACGACGACCCAGATACAGTATGTGTTCTGGATAACGCCGATGATTACCAGACCGAGTGGTACCGAATCTCTGGTTACATGGACAAGTCCGAGGCCGCTATGAAGTCCAACAACGCGGGCGCCATCGTTTTCTTTGCCGTGGGCGGTGCGTTCATCATCACCAGCATCGTCTTTTTCGTCCAGTATGCCAAAACGCGCAACATGACGCCCCTCGCCGCAGCCCCGAAGCAGCCCCGCCTCTCGTTTACGCCCGTCCTGTCGCCGGACCTGAAGGGCGCATTCCTCACCGCCAGCTTCTGATTTTTCAACCCTTTTTCGACAGCAGTCGCAGGGCCAGCACCAGCAGGGCGCTGGCAGCGGTCCACGAGGCAACCACCCGGATGCCCACCTGCTGCCACGGCCGGCGGGCCTTCGTGCACAGGAGGGCCAGGTAAAACAGGGACAGGGACGCGCCGATGAACGTGCCGCCAAGGGACATGAGCCGGCCCCGGAGCGGAAGGTCGGCAGGTGCGGAGTCCATTCCCAGCAGCAGTCCGCAGAGGGCGGCCGCCAAAAGAATTAAGACCGGCTTCACGGCGGGTTTCAGGGCGCAGGCCATGGCGCAGGCGAGGGCCGCCGGCAGCAGAAAGGGTTCGCAGTCGAATACCGGCAACAGGGTCGCGGCGGCGAGGCCCGGCAGGAGGCCGGCCATGAACACCCGGGGGGCCAGCGTAATCCGGTCCGCCATCTGCTGTCCGATGAGCAGCCCCAGGGCAATGAGGACGATGAGGTGGGCGGGCACCATCAGCGGGTGGAGGATGCCGTTGTAAAAATCGCCGATGCCCCGGATGGGCGCATGGGCCAGCGCCGTGGCGGGCACGAGGGTGAGGAGGAGGGCGATCGCGCAGATCCGGGTGTTCATCGCAGGCTGTTCACAAGGAAGTACGCACCGGCGAGGACGATGACGCCGCCCAGAATGCGCACGGCGATTTCGCCCTTTTTCCATTTTGTCAGCAGGCCGAAGGCGATGCCGGACAGGTGGATGAGCCCCGTGCAGATGACGAATCCCGCGCTGTAGCCAAGGGGGCTGGCGGCGCCGGGCAGCTCCATGCCGTGGGCGTGGCCGTGGAAAATCGCAAAGAGCCCCACCAGGGCGGCGGCAACGGCAATGGGCGGCTTGACCCTGAAGACCACCATGGAACCGAGGACCATCCCCGACAGGGCGATGAGGATTTCCACGCCGGGCACGGGAATGCCGGCGATGCCGAGCACACCCCCCAGGGCCATCACCATGGGAAACACCACCGGCAGCAGCCAGATGGCGGGCTGTCCCAGAAAGGCCCCCCACAGGCCCACGGCGGCCATGGCGGCCACGTGGTCGAGCCCGGAAACGGGGTGCAGAAATCCCGAGGCGAAACCCGACACGGACCCCGCGTCCGTGTGGGCGAGGACCGGCAGGGCCACCAGCAGCAGGGTTGCGGCGCTGACGAAGGCCGCCGGGCGTTCGATTGTCGTCATCAGGAACCTCCTTTAAAAGGGGTGTCAGGCCTCCGTGCTACGGATATGTCATCGGGTGCTACGGGTGTCAAGGCGAGTCGTGCATGATGTAGCCCGCCGCCTCCAGGGCCTCCAGCAGCTCCTTCGACAGGGCGCTGTTCTCGTCGTCCCCTTCGAGCTCGCGTTGAAGGGCGTCCATCAGGGCCGGGTAGGCAGGGGCCTCCTTCATGGTGGTGTGGAGGCTCCTCTGTTCCCCCGGGTCCGCGGCCAGATCGAAGAACTCCCAGCGCTCGCCGTCCGTGGCCAGGGTCTTCAGGTCCGCGGGATCCTCGTGGGGAATGTCCTCGTGGAGGCTGTTCAGGTGGGCGAGGGCGTCAGCGCTGACCGGATGGTGGTGGACGAGCTTGAAGGCGCCCTGCCGGACCGCCTGCCGCCGGATGCCGTGGGCGTTGTACTGGGACAGCAGGATGCGGTCGGACAGATCGGTGTTGCGCGCGAGGGCGTCCACGATGGACAGCCCCGCGGGCCGCAGGCCATCGGGCGCGATGCCCGCGATGTCCAGCAGGGTGGGCAGGATATCCACGTGGGTGAAGGGTCGGTCATCCCGCAGCCCCGTCGTTTCCGAAAAGGGCAGGTACAGCACAAAGGGCACCCGCAGGGCCGCTTCCCACATGTGGTAGGTGTGCTGCCAGCAGTTGTGGTCGCCAAAGACTTCGCCGTGGTCCGCGGTGACGACGATGGCCGTGCGGGACAAAGCTCCCAGCTCCTGCAGGGCGTCCACGATGCGGCCCACCTGGGCGTCGGCATAGCGCACTTCGTCGTCGTAGGCAGCCACGGTTTTTTCATGGTCGGCCCGGGGCATGGGTTGCGCGTATTCGCGGAAGGGATACTCCACCACGGTGCCTCTTTCGACGGTGTTGACAAAATGCTTTGCGCTGTCCAGGGGCCGGTAGGGCGCGTGGGGTGCCGTAAAAAATATTTTTAGAAAGAACGGGGCGTCCGCGTTCTTTTTCAGCCAGTCCACGGCGAGCTGCGCCACCCGGCCGTCCGGCGGAAACGCCTTGTTCATCGACGCCGTATCCCCGTACACCTGATATCCCTGGTTGAAGCCCCACACGCCGCGGACCAGCGGATTGCCCACGAAACCGGCGGTCCGGTAGCCGGCGGCCCGGAAGTACTCGGCAATGGTGGTGATGTCCCTGTCCACGTCCCTTTTCGCCAGCTCCACTCCGTGCTCCCGCTTGGGCAGTCCGGTGATGATTGTGGTAAAGGACGGGCGGGTCCATGACGAATTCGAAACGTAACCGGTGAACCGGATGCCCTTCTGCGCCAGGGCGTCGATGCGCGGCGTGGTGGGGCGCTCGTAACCGTAGGTCGACATGTGTTTCGCGTTCAGGGTGTCGATGACAATCAGCACCACGGAGGGGCGATCGATCCGCGCAATTTTGTGGGGCTTGCGGATGAGGGTAGAAGGCAGGTGGCCGAAATGGGCATCCGCCGCGCGGGGAAATCCGTCGTCGGTCTGTGCGGAAGATTCTTTCCCTCCGTCGCCGGTGGGGGAGGGTGGAGTCGCTGAACCCGCGGGGGCCTTCTCTGCCGGGACATCGACCTTGCCGCAGGCCGCCAGAAACAGAATCGCTGTAAATAAATAAGGTTTCATTGAATGACCATCCTGTGCACCGGACCCGATCCTGTCAACCTCCGCTCCGACATTGGACAATTCCGTCCCGGAAAACGCAAACGACACGATTTTGAACCATTTCGACAGGTCCCCGAAGCCGTCCGTTTCCCCGCAACCCACCGATTCTGATTGTTTTTTTGTCCGCCCGCGGAAGGTGGCACGGGAATTGAGAAGTTCCGGACCGTCAACTACCGGTCCCTCGACGGCCGGTCCAACTCAGGTGGAGGTCTTCGATGTCTTTGCGAATGTACATGATGATTGTGGCAGCCATGTGGGCGGTGCTCATCGGCACGGTGGCCCGTGCGCAGGACGATGGCGGAGCGCAGGACGCGACCGCCCCGGCGGCGGAAAAGAGTTACGGCGTCGGCATCGACATGACGGTGGCGTCCATCTACAACTTCCGCGGCATCAACGTGTTCAAGGAAGATGCCCAGATGGACAGCCACGCGGCGTTCTTCCCGTCCATCAACTGGGCCATCCTGAACACGGGGCTGTATGTCGGCTACTGGGGCGCCTACCAGCTTTCCGGGGACAACCGGCGGGACGTGATCCGCAACGCACTGGGCCATGAGCAGGATCTGTTCGTGGGCTACGACAAAGGGTTCAAGGATGACCTGCTCACCCTCAGCACCGCCTTCACGTACTACTTCTATCCGTTTGCCAGCGAGGCGGTGAACGGCTCGAAGAACCCGTCCCTCATCGAGCCCCTGATCGGGGTCTCTCTGGCGACGAAAATCGACTTCGGCCTGAACCTGTCATTCTTTGCCGGCCTGGGAGACATGGACGTGTACAGCCATCTTTACATCAAGCCGTGGATGGGCAAGAGCTTCTCATTCGGCGAGGCGTTCGGCATGGATCTGGGCCTGTCCGCGGGCTTCAAGGTCTGGACGGACGAAGCGACGAGGGAGGCCGGCAACAATGTTGTCGACATCGCCTTCAACGCGGGATTTCCCATCTCTATGCCGGACGGGTTTTATGTGACGCCGGCCATCAGCGCGGCCTGGACGAACCTCCATACCAATGCCGACGGCACAAAGGCCCTCGTGGGCGACGAATACATGGTCTACGGATCTCTCAGCGCCGGCGCGGAATTCTGACTCATTTCCCAATTCGCGAATGATTGTCGCTTTCACGACCGGGGTGTCCCGACCGGAAAAAAACCGGCGGCCGTTCAGGAAATGACCTTGTCGAATTCCGCGTGGATCTGCTTTTCGATGGTGGGTTTCAGGGCTTTGCCGAGCATGCCCAGCGTGATTTCGATGGACACTGTCGCCGCGTCGAACGACACCTCCGCCGACTTGAGGCCCGTGCCGGACAGCCGGCAGGAATTGCCGCTCCAGTCCGTTTTCAGGCCGAACTTCTTTTCCAGCTCGGCGGAAACCTTCTGCAGGCGCTCCTTCAATGTGTTCACGTCCAGGGAATGATTTTTTTGAATGCTGATATCGGCCATGTTCTGCTCCATCGCACCGCCTCTGGTGCATTGTTTTCGCCGCGCAATAAAGCACACATGGGGCCTCCTTCTCAATACAAAGTTTTGCGGTTGTCCCGGCGACGGCCCTGTGTGTAGAGTCGGCCCATGGACATCCTGTCACTGATGCGGGGACTCTCGGTCGAAAATCTGGCGCCCGTCTACCTGCTGCACGGAGAAGAGCCGTTCCTCATCGAACGATTTGTCGAAGCCCTGAAGGCCATCGCGGTTTCCGGGCCCATGGGTTCGTTCAATTACAGCCGGAAGAAGGCCTCCGAGGTGACCGGCGCACAGGTAGTGGCCGAGGTGAAATCCCTGCCCATGATGGCGGCGCGGCGGCTCGTCATCGTCGACGATGTGGAAAAGCTGCGGGCGGCGGACATGGAGGTGCTGGCGGCCTATCTGGATGGACCGGTGACAGAAGCGTGCCTCGTGCTCATCGGCCAGAAATTCGATCTGCGCAAGGGTCTGTTCAAAAAGGCGAACGGGCTGAAGATGGTTCACCGGGCCGAACCCCTGAAGGATCGGGAATCGGCCGCCTTTGTGACCCGGTGCGCACAACAGGCGGACATCTCCCTCGGCCGGGGTGCGGCGGAAGCCATTGCCGACGCGGTGGGTACGGACTGTGCCGCTCTCAGCGATGCGCTGGAACGGACGGGACTCTTCGCCGGAGGTGATCGGGTGGAACCCGCCCACGTGGAGCAGGTGGTGACGTCGGTCCGACGCCACTCTGTGTTCGAACTGGTGGATGCCCTGGGACAACGACAGGCGCCCCGGGCCATCCGCTACCTGCTGGAGCTGCTGGCCAACCGGGAAGAACCCATTCGCATCAACGCGATGCTGGCCCGGCACATCCGGCAGCTGCTGCTGGTGCGTATCCACCGTCGCGCCGGCATGACGGACAGCGATGTGGCGCAGTCGCTGGGGGTGTCGCCCTTCGTGGCCAACAAGCTGGTGTCCCAGAGCAATGGCTTTTCGGGGCCCGCTCTGGAGACCGCCCTGCAGCGACTCGCTCAGGTTGACCTGCAGCTGAAATCCTGTCGCCGACCCGGCGAACGGGTGCTCGAAGAAGCGCTGCTGGACCTGTGTTTTCCGGGTCAGGAAAGAGCGGGAATTACTTCGATGCCATCTTGTTGACGGCGACGGTCAGGCGCGAAATCGTGCGGGACGCGGTGTGGCGCTTCACGATATCTTTTGTCACCATCCGATCCAGCTGGGAAATGGCCGTTTCCAGGGCTTCCTTCGCGGGAGCGGCATCGCCGGCGGCAACGGCCGCGCGGACGCGGGTGACGCACTTGCGCGTGGTCGAGCGAAGTGCGGCGTTTCTCGTATTCCGCTTCGTGGTCTGGCGGGCTCTCTTTTTTGCTTGCTGATGATTGGCCAAGGTATCCTCCGTTGAAAAACAGGCGGCTTTCGTATCCCGGCAGATGCAGATTTGTCAAGAATAATGTGGCCTGCCCGGATGCCTGTCGGTCTGTTTGGTTCGTCTTCCGCAAAAAACCCCGTACCGGGACCGGTTGCAAGCACACCATCGATCTGTTAAAGAAAAACGATTTTAAGTACTGTCGAATTTGTATGACAAATAAAGAACGGGCACGACATTCATGATCAGAACCACCAGTGACGTCAGAAGCGCATTCCTTCGCTATTTCGAATCGAACGGCCATCAGGTGATTCCCTCCGGTTCCCTTGTACCGCCGCAGGATCCGACCCTCATGTTCGCCAACGCGGGAATGGTGCAGTTCAAGAACGTGTTCACCGGCCGTCAGAAGCGCCCCGCGCCCCGCGCCACCACGGTGCAGAAGTGCATCCGCATCAGCGGCAAACACAACGACCTCGAAAACGTCGGACGCACCAGCCGTCACCACACATTTTTCGAGATGCTGGGCAACTTTTCCTTCGGCGATTACTTCAAGCAGGACGCCTGCCGGTTCGGCTGGGAATTCCTGACGGACGTGCTCGGCTTCGACAGGAGCCGTCTGTGGGTATCTGTCTTCCGCGGGGATGACAATGCCCCACGGGACGAAGAGGCCGTCCGCATCTGGACACAGCAGCTCGGCGTGCCGGCGGAGCGGGTGCTGGAGGGATCTGCCGCGGACAATTTCTGGTCCATGGGCGACACGGGCCCCTGCGGCCCCTGTTCAGAAATCATGTACGACCGCGGTGAGCGCTTCGGCGAAGCAAAACTCGAAAACGGCGAGCGCTTCTTCGAAGTCTGGAACCTGGTGTTCATGCAGTACATGGTGGAGGAAGCGGGCGGACCCATGAAAAAGCTGCCGGCCCCCTGCATCGACACGGGCGCGGGCCTCGAACGCATCGTTTCCGTGCTGCAGAACGTGGAATCCAACTACGACATCGACTTGTTCGCGCCCCTCGTGTCCCTGGCCGGCACTATCGCGAAAAAGAAATACGGCTCGGATGCGGAGGACGACGTGTCCATGCGGGTCATCGCGGACCACGCCCGGATGGCGGCTCATCTGATTTCCGAAGGCATCTTTCCCGAAAAGACCGGACGCGAATACGTGCTGCGCCGGGTGATGCGCCGGGCCATCCGCCACGGACATCGACTGGGTATCGAGGACCTGTTCCTCCACCGGGTGGCCATGGCCGTCGTGGACGGCATGGGGAGCGCCTATCCGGAGCTGGTGGAGCGCCGGGAGCTCATCGAAAAGGTGTGCGCCCAGGAAGAGGAGCGATTCCGCCTGACCCTGACCCGGGGACTCTCGCTGCTCGCGGAGAACAGCGACTGGCACCAGGGACCGGCGGGGAAACGGATCCTGCCCGGAAATATCGCGTTCGAACTTTCTGCCACATATGGATTTCCCCTCGACCTGGTGGAGGTCATCGGCGCGGAAGACGGATTCACCGTGGATTACGACGGCTACGAGAGCGCGAAGGATTCCCACAAGCTCCGCTCCGGTGCCGGGCGGATCGGCGAAGAAGCCGCGGCGCCCGGTTATCGGGACATCCTGGAAGCCCGGGGGAAAACCGAGTTCACCGGTTATGATCGCCTGACGGACGACGCCGTGGTGCTGGGCATCGTCGTCGATGGTGCGTCGGTACAGTCCCTGTCTGCGGGACAGGAAGGCGACATCGTCCTGTCGCGGACGCCCTTCTACGGAGAGTCCGGCGGCCAGGTGGGGGATACGGGCCGGTTGACGGCGGCGGGCGCGGAGGCGACGGTGACGGATGTGACCAGACCTCTCCCGGGTCTCTTCGCCCATCGCGTCCGCGTGGCCGGAGGCACTTTCCGGGCAGGCGATCCGATCACGGCGACCGTGGACGGTGATCGGCGCAAGGATATTGCCCGCCACCACACGGCTACCCATCTGCTCCATCTCGCCATCCGGCGGGTGCTGGGCCCTCACGCGACCCAGAAGGGATCCCGGGTGGCACCCGATTCCCTGCGGTTCGACTTCACGCATTTCGAAGCCCTCCCGGATGCACAGCTCCGGGACATTGAGCGCATCGTCGCAGAACTGGTGATTGACAATTATCCGGTGGAGACGACGGTCACCTCCCTGCAGGACGCCAGGGCCACCGGTGCCATGGCCCTGTTCGAAGAAAACTACGGTGATCGGGTACGGCTCGTCGACGTGGGTGGACAGAGCCGCGAACTCTGCGGCGGCACCCACGCGTCCCGCAGCGGCGACGTTGGCCCCTTCTTCATTGTCAGCGAAGGTGGTGTCGCAGCGGGCGTGCGGCGCATTGAAGCGGTCTGTGGTCACGCGGCGGTGGCTTTCATCGCCCGGGAACGGGAGCGGATGGCCGCCTGTGCGGACCTGTTGAAAACGACCCCATCAACGCTCCTCGATCGAGTGGAAAAATGCGTCGTCCGCGAAAAGGAACTGGTGCGCCAGGTTGAAAAGCTGCAGCGGGAGCTGGCCAGTGGCGGCGGGGCGGACCTGATGAGTCAGATGAAGAAGGTTGCCGGTGTAAATGTCATCGGTGCGGTGCTGCCCACCGGAGATCCGGCGGCACTGCGCGACAGCGCGGATACGCTGCGGCAGAAAATCGGTTCCGGCGTCATCTGCCTGGGTGGGGACAACGGCGGGAAGGCCGCGCTGGTCGTGGCGGTGACCCCGGATCTGGTCGGTCGTTTTCACGCGGGCAGGCTGATCGGCGACATCGCAAAGGTGGTCGGCGGGCGGGGCGGCGGGCGTCCGGATCTGGCCCAGGCGGGCGGTACGGAAGTGGGACGACTGGCCGATGCGGTGGCTCTCATCTATGATCGCGTCATGCAGCCGGCCGGATAGAACCAAGCGAGGAACGCACACGTGACCGAAGCATCGAAACATGCAGTGATACGGGCGAAGTTGAAGTATCCGACGGTGGAATCCTTTGTAACAGGGTATGCACAGAACGTTTCCAAGTACGGCATTTTCTTCAAGACCCCGCAACCTCGCGAGGTGGGGACACCGGTTAAATTCGAGCTGAAGCTGGCGGACGACACGGTCGTGCTGCTGGGTCTGGGCGAAGTGGCGTGGAACAGGACACTCGACGAGGGCAGCAAGCCCGCGGGAATGGGAATCAAATTTCTCAAGCTGGATGCAACCAGCAAGGAAACCATCCGCAAGATCCTCGTCCACAAGAAACAGGACGACGTGCTCGGGCCCTCCAGGTATTCGGAAGCGCCGCCGCCGGCAGTGACGGAGCCGGCGCCGGAAACAACCGCCGCTGTGCAGGATGCTCATGAGGGCGACGCGCACCGGGTCCGTCGGCATCGGCATTCCGATGTGAGCCTGAGCGATGTGGATTCCATGCTGGAGGACATCGCGGCAGGCACACTGAAGAAACGGCACAAGAAGGTCCATGGGGAATCCGCCGATCCACCCGCGGAAGACCGTTCAGCCGAAGAAGCGCGGCAGAAGGCCGAACAGGAAGCGCGGCAGAAGGCTGAACAGGAGGCCCGGCAGAAGGCTGATGAAGAAGCCCGGCAGAAGGCTGAACAGGACGCCCGACAGAAGGCTGATGAAGAAGCCCGGCAGAAGGCTGAACAGGAAGTCCGACAGAAGGCCGACGAAGAGGACATCATTCAGGCCCGGGCAAGGGCAGCCGAGCAGAAGCGCAAGGCAGAGCAGAAGGCCGCCCGCATTGAGGCTGACCAGGAAGAAATCGACGACGTCATTGCCGCGTTTGATGCCATCCAGATGCCGGGCGACGAACTTCCGCCGCCAAAGAAGATTTCTGCTGCGCCGCCGGTCCCGCGGACGGACGTGCCCGCGCTCCATCGCCCGAAACCCCGAAGCACCAGCACCAGCATCGCCGATCTGATTTCGTCCGAAATCGGAGACGGCGGCCTCACCGAAACCCTGGAACCCGACGGCGTGGAACCTTTGTCCGTCCCCCCCCTGTCCATTGCACCGAGCTCTTCGATAGAGGCCGATGAAGACGAAGACGCCACCGGCATCATCACCGCGTCGTCCCTGCGTTCCGACAGCGGAGAGTTGGATGTGGCGTCTCTCGACGACGACGATGCGATTGTTCTCGACGACGACGATGAGCTGGACGATTCCATCATCATTGGAGAACACATCGAGGATTCGGATATGGATTTTGATGACAGCGGCTTCCTCGACGCGAAGGACTACATTATCGCCGAATCCACCGATGAGATGGACATTGAGGTTTCCACGGCGGTTCCCCGGCACATGGTGGACGAGCTGATCGGCGATGACGACGTCTTTGAACCGGAACCTCTTGAGGACGACGATGAGACCGTGTCCGCCAACGACCGGATCGGCACTCTGATCGAAGACCTGTCAAAGGATGACGCCCTGCCGAGACCCACCTGGAGCGAATCCCTGCTGGAAGGCGGTTCCGTTGGCCCTGCGCTGGATGACATTTTTGACGGTGAGGCGACCCGGACCGAACACCCCGTCAGCGAACGGGAACAGCACCTGGCGCGCGTCTCCCATGCCCCGGAAACCCTTCCCGATGACGCGCTGCCGGCCGATCTCGCCAGGCTGGTGGCTCAGCGGCGCTCCCTGCCGCCACCTTCCCTGCCGCCGCCGGTCATGCCGCCACCGTTCGTCGCTCCACCAACCATGGGTGCAGACGACGATCTGACCGGCCCCGGCGACTTCCCCGGCGGAGGGAAGAAAAAGGGCCTTTTCGGAAAGATTTTCGGCAAATAGAAAAAAACGCTGGACGGTTGGTCGGCTACTCTTCTTCTTCGTGCTTGTACTCGGCGACGACTTTTTCCTGAATTTCCCGGGGTACTTCTTCGTAGTGGGAAAAACTCACCGTGAAGGTACCGCGCCCCCCCGTAATCGAATTCAAGTCCGGTGCGTAACGGAGAAGCTCAGCCATGGGCGCCTGGGCACGGACAATCTGATTGTGTCCGCTGGCTTCCATGCCCTGCACTCTTCCGCGCCGGGAGCTGATGTCGCCCATCACGTCTCCCATGCAGTCCTCCGGGCACACGACTTCGAGATTCCAGATGGGCTCGAGCAGATAGGGCCCTGCCTGCTCCGTGGCCGCCTTGAATCCCTTTGATCCGGCCATCTGGAACGCCGCGTCGGAAGAGTCCACATCGTGGTACTTGCCGTCATACAGCGTGACCTTCACATCCACCACCGGATAACCGGCGATGACGCCCCGTTCCATGCGATCAACAATCCCCTTTTCGACAGACGGAATCCATTGTCTGGGAATGGATCCGCCGACGATGGCATTTACGAACTCGAAACCCATTGCGGGATTCGGCTCCACATGCAGATAGCAGACACCGAACTGTCCCCGTCCGCCGGACTGCTTCTTGTGCTTGCCTTCCACATTCTGCACTTTTTTACGGATGGTCTCCCGGTAGGGAATCCGCGGGGGCAGCAATTCCACTTCAATATCGAAGATCCGCTTGATTTTCTCGATGGCCGTATCGATGTGCACCTGACCCATCCCGGCGATCTGGGTCTGCTTCACTTCCTTGTTGCGGATGATGTGGATGGTCGGATCTTCTTCGGCGATGCGGTTCAGCGCCTGGCCGAGTTTGTCTTCTTCGTTCTTGTCCCTGGCATGCACCGCGTAGGTGATAACCGGATTGATGGTGGGCAGGGCCGGGAAAATGACCTTCCGCGACTCGTCGCAGATGGAATCGCCGACCTTGGTTTCCTTCAGCTTGGCAAAGGCGATGATGTCGCCCGCGCCGGCCTTCGGCACGTTGTCCTGCTTCTTGCCCATGGGCACCAGAATCTGGCCGAACCGCTCCTTTTCGCTGCGCGTCGCGTTGAAGAACCCGCTGTCGGCTTCGATGGTGCCCGACCAGATGCGGCAGATGGCCAGAGAACCGGTAAACTTGTCCTGTACCGTCTTGAACACCGTTGCGGCAAAGGGCTGATCCTCCGTCGGTGCAATCTCAACGGTGTTGTCGCCGACCTTTGCGGTGCGCGCGGGGCGATCCGCCGGCGAGGGGAAGCTGTCGCAAATCAGGTCGAGCAGCGGCGCGATGCCCACGTTCTTTGTTGCGGAGGCGGCGACGGCGGGGATCAGCGCACCTGACGAAATAGCCTTCGGCAGAGCGATGCGAATTTCGTCTTCGGTGAGCTCCATGGTTTCCAGATACTTTTCCATTAATACGTCATCTGATTCCGCAATGACTTCGACCAGCGCCTCGCGGGCGCTCTGCACGTCCGCTTCGAGATCCGCCGGCACCGGGATTTCAGAGACATTTCTGGATCCATCCGCAGGGAATGACCATGCCTTGTTCTTCAGCACGTCCACTACGCCCGTGAAGCTGTCCTCGGCACCGATGGGAATGATGACCGGAGCGATCTTCCGCGACAGGGATTCCTGGGCCTGGGACAGGGCCGTCGAGAAACTTGATCGCTCCCGATCCATTTTATTGATGATGACCACCGCGGGGATGTTGTTGTCCGCCGCGACCTGAAACAGCTTTTCGGTCACCACCTGAACACCGTCCACGGCCGAAATGACAATCGCCGCGATGTCGTTGACCGCCAGCGTATTGCGGGAGTCCACAAAAAAGTTGGAGTCACCCGAAGTATCGCAGAGCTGAATCTTGAACTTCTTCCACTCGGCCGCGGCAAACGCCGCCGAAATAGAACCCTGTCGCTTGATTTCTTCGGGTTCAAAATCGAACGTCGAGGTACCGTCCATGACCGAGCCGAGCCGGCTCGTCGCGCCCGCGTTGAACAGAATCGCCTCCGCAAGGGAGGTTTTGCCGCTGCCGAGATGTCCGGCGAAACAGATGTTCCGGATAAGCCTGGTGTCGTACTTTTTCATGGTGATTCTCCGACGGTTGATGCCATTTTCAGGAAGGAGCAACGTAGACCAATCAGGCGATAAAATCAATCCACTACGGCCGGGGCTCATTTAATTTTAAAGTCATTCATCCGTGATGTATGAAAAGGCAGATAAGCGATGGCGGATACCGATAACCGATGAATGCACATTCCCGATTCCAGGCCCTGTCCTCCTCGCAGGAGGACTACCTCTGCGCGGTGGCAACTCTGGTCCGCGATGGCGGCGTGGCAAAGGTCCGCGACATTGCCCGTCTGCGGGCCGTCAAACCGGGTTCCGCCACTCCCGCCATGCGGTTACTGGCGGCGCGCGGCCTTGTTGCCCATGCGAAGCGGGAATCGGTGACCCTGACAGCGGAAGGGCGGGATGCGGTGCGGCGGATCGAGAAAAAGAGGCAGACCGTCTTCGCGTTCTTCTGCCGGATACTGCAGATGGACGAACCGACGGCCCGTCGGCAGACCGATGCGGTGGCCCACGCGCTGTTTCCCGAAACCATGTCGCAGATGAATGCCCTGCTGGCCCATCCACCTGTTTCCGCCATTCCGCTGCCATCGGCACCGCAGGCGCCGGAGCGGACCATTGCATCAATGGCGCCGGGCGAGGAGGCCACTGTCTCCCTCATCCGTGCGGTGGGCGAAGCGCATCACCGCCTCATCGACATGGGACTGCTGCCGGATGCCCGGATCCGACTCGTCCGGCGCACTGCCGGACATCGACAGGTGGTGGCCCTCGGCGGATTCGAAATCACCCTCGACGAGGAACAGGCTCGCGCGGTGGTCGTCCTGTCATGAATGACGGGTCGTCGTTCCCGATGTGCGGCCGGCCAGCTCCAGTGTCAGTTCGTCGATGGCCAGCTGCAGCTCTTCGCAGAAACGGACCGCACCGGTCATTTCGGTTTCCACCTGTACCGCTTCGTCCATGGTCCTCGACAGGGCGAGACTGACCTCCCGTCGCGCTTCGAGCTCGGACGTGATCAGCCGGCGCAGAGTGGCCATTCGCTTCAGAAATTCAATGGCTGAACTGGACGCAACGAGGTATTGCAGGCTTCGTCCATTGCGGGACAGGCGGTAGAGCATCGAAATCCGGGCGGTCAGCCGGTTGTCGATGGACGCCAGGTCGGCGGTGATGATGTCGATTTCCCGGCGCAGGGCATCCCGCCGCTCACCCAGCTGTTCAATGCGGGAGGTGGTGCGGACCAGATCGTTCTGCCGGGAGGCCAGTTCGGCGGTGATTTCCTCGTCTGTGACCCAGATGAGTTCCCCGGCCCGGGCCGCCGGGATGCCGACCAGAAACAGCACCATCGCCAGCCACCATGCCCGCCTCATGCTTCCTCCAGACGCCGCAGGGACAACCGCGCGCCAACCAGTCCCGCCAGCAGGCCGCCGACCACCATGAACAGCAGCCAGGTGGACTCCAATCGTAGAATGCGCCCTCCGCCGAGCAGCGGCATGATGCCTCCCACAACGGCGTCCACGTGATTCATCATCTGCTGGAGGCAGAACAGTGCAATCCCCATGGCAATGGCCGCTTCGATGCCTCCCTCGATGAGAAACGGCGTCCGCACATAGGTTTCGGTGGCTCCGACGAGCCGCAGCACGGCAATTTCCTTGCGCCGTGCCGCCACGCCCGTGCGGACCGTGGCAGCGACGACCAGGATGGCAACGATGGCCGCGAGGATGCCCAGCCCCCACGAGGCCGTGCGGCCCATGGTACTCATGGCGGACAATCGCTTGAACCAGTCGTCGTAGACCTCCACTTCCTCCACCATGTGCACCTTCGACAGGCGCGCGGACAGCGCATGGCGCTCCCGGTCGTTGTCCGCGAGGCGCCGAGACAGATGAATGTCGATGGAAGCGGGGAAGGCCGCTTCGGGAAGGGTGGCGCCCAGATCGCCGAAGGCCCCCAGATCCCGGGCAAAATTCTGTCTCGCCGCGGACGGTCGAATCACCTCGACCCGTTCCACGCCATCGATGGCGGCAATTGCGTTGCGCAGTCGCTCCAGATCCGCCGTTGATGTGTCCTTCAGGTACACCGTCATTTCGGAATTCCCCACCCACCGGTCGATGAGATGGTTCAGGTTGCGGGCCACGGTCAGCGTGGCGGCGAAGCTGAGAAACGCCGCTGCCAGCGTGAGCGTGGACAGCAGGTGGAGCCATGGTCGACGGCGGATACCGCCGGTGGCGCGCAGCAGGATGTGCGCCGCGCGATAAATGAACTGTCCTGTGGGTTTTGCTTCCATGTCATCCAACCTCTTTGACGCCGGCGTCCGGCTGACCATGGCCGGAAGCGGCTTTCTGGCGCGGTGACATACCGACGAGCCGTCCGGCATCCAGCGCGAGAATCCGGTGGGGTCGCGCGGCCATCAGCATGCGATCATGCGTGGCAACCACCACCGTGGCGCCGTTCCCGTTGACAGTTTCGAGCAGGTCGAGGATGAAGTCCGCGCTGTACGCATCGAGGCTTCCCGTGGGTTCATCCGCGAGAATGAGCTGGGGCCGGGGTGCCAGGGCCCGGGCCACCGCCACCCGTTGCTGCTCCCCGCCGGACAGGGAGCCGGCGATTTCATCCTCCATGTCTTCGAGACCCACTTCCGCGAGGACCTCCCGGATGCGGCGAGCGATGAAGGACGGCGAGACGCCCAGCACTTCGAGGGACAGGCCGATGTTGGCGCCCACGGTGAGGTCGCCGATGAGGTGGAAATCCTGAAACACCACGCCCATGGAACGGCGCAGCACCGACACGGCGCCCGCGCGAAGGGTGGCCACATCGTGGCCGTTCACGAAAACAGCTCCTGTATCCGGCGGCTCCGACAGGTGAATGAGCTTCAGCAGGGTGCTCTTCCCTGCGCCGGATGCCCCGGTGATGTAAAGGAATTCGCCCCGGGCAATGTCGAAGGAAACATCGAACAGCGCCGGCTTGTCGGGTCGAAAGAAGCGGCTCACCCGTTCGAGGCGGATGAGCGGTATGTCAGAGTTGGTTGATGGTTTCGTTATCGGCATGATTTCTATATAAAGGGACGGACCCGGGGGCGCAAAAAACCGGCAAAAACATCCTTCCGGGCGAATGCTCACGGCAGCTGAACAGAAGTATATGAATGGGGAGGAACTGTGGATAACAGTCTGTTCAGTGGGGGAAACAGTGGAAGAAAGTGTGGGTAACCTGTGGGAAAGACTGGAGATGCGTCCAGTCAGGCACAATATATGGGTTTTCAGGGAAACTGAAACCCAACATATTGTGTCAAAATTCTTGACTTCAGGTTTCGAATGCCGCACAAACCATGGTGCGTCAAACACTGAACAACTTTTTTCACAATGGGCCTGTAATTCAATCGGTTTTCGGACCGGTTTTGTCAAAATCGGGCGATTGGGCGTTAATCGCATGGATGAACGGGCCTTTTTCAGGAGTCGAGGATGAGCACCATACAGCAGACCAGACCCAGAAAAGACGGACAGATGGAGAAACTGAAACGGACGGCTCTTCATGCGGGAGGAGGACTCAAGTTTTCCCGTGTTCTCACCCGGGTGGGAGAGCATCCCTACGATCAGGTGAAGTGGGAACTGCGACACGCGAGCATCACCAATGACAAGGGCGAAAAGATCCTTGATGCCAATGATGTGGAAATTCCCTCATTCTGGAGCCAGCTGGCCACGAACGTGGTGGTGTCCAAATATTTCCGCAGCAAATCGGATGTGCAGGAACGGGAAAAATCCGTCCGCGAGATCATCAATCGCGTGGTGGGCTGCATCTGCACGTGGGGTCGCAAGGACGGCTATTTTTCCTCCGAGCACGATGCGGAAACTTTCGAAGCCGAGTTGACGCACATCCTGTTGCATCAGATGGCCACATTCAACAGTCCCGTGTGGTTCAACGTGGGCATCGATCCCCACCCACAGGCCTCCGCATGTTTCATCAATTCCGTGGACGACACCATGGAATCCATCATGGAACTCGCCGCCACGGAAGCGCACCTGTTCAAGGGCGGTTCCGGCTCGGGAACGAACTTCTCCACCATTCGATCATCCAGAGAACAGCTCTCTTCGGGAGGCATGGCCTCCGGTCCCGTATCGTTCATGCGCGGATTCGACTCCTTTGCCGGCGTGATAAAGAGCGGCGGGAAGACCCGTCGGGCGGCAAAGATGGTTATTCTCAACGCCAACCATCCGGACATCCGCGAATTCGTAAACTGCAAGGTGCATGAAGAAAAGAAGGCATGGGATCTCATCGATGCCGGCTACAGCGGCGACATCAACGGAGAGGCCTACAGCTCTGTTTTTTTTCAGAACTCCAACAATTCCGTTCGCGCGTCCGACGACTTCATGCATGCAGTGGTGGAAAACAGGGAATACCAGACCCTTTCCGTCAAGGACGGTCGACCAATGGAAACCCTGCAGGCAAAAGAGGTCATGAAGGACATCGCCGAAGCCACTCACCTCTGCGGGGATCCGGGCATGCAGTTCGACGACGCCTGCAATCGCTGGCACACCTGCAAGGCCTCCGGTCGCATCAATGCGTCCAACCCCTGCTCTGAATACATGTTCCTCGACAACTCCGCCTGCAACCTCGCCTCGCTCAACCTGATGCGGTACATTACGGAAGAAGGCGAATTTGATATTGATTTGTTCAAGCATGTAATCGACATCATGATTACGGCGCAGGATATCTTTGTGGACAACGCCCAGTACCCGACGGCGCGCATCGAAAAGAACAGCCACCTGTTCCGGCCTCTGGGGCTGGGATATGCGAACCTGGGCGCCCTGCTCATGCGGCGCGGCATTCCCTACGACAGCGATGCGGGAAGGGCATACGCGGCGGGGATTTCGGCGCTCATGACCGGTGAGGCCTACGCCCAGTCCACCCGCATGGCCTCGGCCATCGGACCCTTCTCCGAGTACACGCCCAATGCGGAATCCATGCTCGAAGTGATGCGGATGCACCGGGAAGCCGTGGACGACATTGACGAGGAGCTGGCGTCCCCATGGATGCTGGAGGCGGCGCGGGACGTCTGGGACGGGGCCATTTCCATGGGCTCCCGCCACGGTTTCCGCAACGCGCAGACCACAGTGCTGGCCCCCACGGGCACCATTGCCTTCATGATGGACTGCGATACCACCGGCGTGGAACCGGATATCGCCCTTGTGAAGTACAAGAGCCTCGTCGGCGGCGGCGTCCTGAAAATTGTGAACAACTCGGTTACCGCGGCACTGGAGCGACTCGGTTATGACGATGCGGAAATCGAGGCCATCATCAACCACATCGACGCGAAGGGCACCATCGAAGGCGCACCGGGACTGAACGACGAGCACCTGCCCGTCTTCGACTGCGCCTTCAAGGCTTCCAACGGAAAGCGGTGCATCGCGCCCGAAGGACACGTCCGCATGATGGCCGCCGTGCAGCCGTTCATCTCCGGCGCCATTTCCAAGACCGTGAACGTTCCCACGGAGGCCACGCCGGACGACATCTTCCGCATCTATACGGATGCGTGGAAGCTGGGTCTCAAGGCCATCGCCATCTACCGGGATGGTTCCAAGCGCACGCAACCCCTCAACACCTCCGCGACCGCGAAAACCGCTTCCAGGCCGCCCGTGGGCTTTGCCATTGAGCCGGGCATGCGGCGCAGAAGGCTCCCCGATGAGCGGCAGAGCATCACCCACAAGTTCGACATCTCCGGTCACGAAGGCTACATCACCGCCGGGCTGTACGAAGACGGTCAGGTGGGCGAAATTTTCATCCGCATGGCCAAGGAAGGATCCGTGGTCTCGGGACTCATGGATTCATTTGCCACGGCGATTTCCCTGGCGCTGCAGTACGGCGTGCCCCTGTCGGTCCTGGTGGACAAATTCTGTCACACCCGGTTTGAGCCCTCCGGCATCACAAGAAACCCGGAAATCCCCATTGCAAAATCGATCATGGACTACATCTTCCGCTGGCTGGATCTGAAGTTCCAGAAGGCAGACGGACGGCGGTTCATACAGAATGGCGGACTGACCAGCCTGCCGCCGGCGCCCGTGTCCGCGCCATCGGTTGAAACGGACAGCCTCGGGCCGGGGTCCCCCACGTCGCTGGTGGGATTCCAGACGGAAGTCGATGCCCCTCCCTGCCCGGAATGCGGTTCCATCATGGTGCGCAACGGTGCCTGTCACCGCTGCATCAACTGCGGCTCCACCTCCGGATGTTCCTGATCCGCCCCGCTGTACTCCTGTCCCTGCTGTGTCTGTCCTGTGGTGCGAATCCCGGGACGCAGCCGTCGCCTGCGCCAACGACGCCCTTCGCAGACGAACTCCCGTCTCCTTTGCGTGACGGACCGTGGTCGCCGTCCCCGGCCTGCAAGGAAACGGCCGCATCGGTCCTCGCCCGACTGACGACCGAACAGAAGGCGGGTCAGATGACCCAGGTTGCCATGCGTTATCTGACGGACAAGGAAGATCTGGCCCGCTATGCCATCGGTTCCATGCTGGCCGGCGGCACGGATTTTCCCGGAACCGATTTGAGCGCCGGTGCCTGGGCTGCCTGGATCGATGAAGTCAGAAAAATCGCCCTGCGCTCCGAACCCGGCATTCCCCTGCTGTTCGGCATCGACGCCGTGCACGGAAACGCCAAGAGCACGGGTGCGGTGGTATTCCCTCACAACATCGGTCTGGGGTGCACGGGAGATCCCGACCTGGTGCGAAAAGCCGCGCGGGTCACCGCACTGGAAACCCGCGGCAGCGGTGTGGACTGGGCGTTTGCACCGGTTCTCGCAGCCGCGCGGGACGAACGATGGGGCCGCACCTACGAGGCCTTTGGCGAAACACCGGAACTGGCCGCTCTGTATGGGACGGCAGCCGTGCAGGGGTTACAGGGCGCGTCCCTGCGGAGCCCCGGCTCAGTGCTGGCGAGCATCAAGCATTTCGCCGGCGATGGCGCCACCCTGTACGGCACGTCACACATGGACAACGCATTTCTCGACCGGGGGGACGTGCGGCTGGACATGGCCCGGTTCCGCGCACTGGCGGTGGACCAGTACATTCCCGCGATTGCGGCCGGAGCCGGCACAGTGATGGTGTCCTACAGCAGTTACATGGGAACAAAAATGCACGGCGAAAAGCATCTGCTGACAGACGTGCTGAAAGGCGAGCTGGGCTTCGCCGGGTTTGTCATTTCCGACTGGGAAGGCATTGACGATCTGCCCGGCGGCTTTGCCTCGGATGTGGAAACCGCCATTAATGCGGGGGTGGACATGGTGATGGTGCCCGATCGCTACAGGGAATTCATCGCCGCGGTGGTGTCCGCGGTGCCGGACCGGATTTCTCTGGAACGGCTGGATGATGCGGTGCGGCGAATTCTGCAGGTGAAGTGCGAGATGGGCATGTTCGATGAAGGCTATTCACCGAAAACGGATCCGGCGCTGACGGCAAAAGTGGGCTGTGACGGTCATCGGCAGGTGGCCCGGGAAGCAGTGGCGAAGTCGCTGGTCGTGCTGAAAAATGCCGGCCTGCTGCCGCTGACGCCGGGGGCACGGATTCACGTAGCCGGCAGCGGCGCCGACGATTTGACCATCCAGTGCGGCGGATGGACGGTGACCTGGGCCGGCGAAGGACGTCGGACCGAGGGCACCACGGTTCTTTCGGCCCTGCAGAAGCGCGCGCGGGTGACCTGGAGCCTGGATGGTTCGGGAATTTCGCGGCGGACGGATGCGGGAGTGGTGGTGGTGGGAGAAATGCCCTATGCGGAATGGCACGGCGATCGGGATGACCTGCACCTCGACCAGGGGGATCGACGGGCCATCGCGAACATGGAAAAGAGTGGCGTGCCCTATGTTGTCATTCTGTTCTCGGGACGGCCGATGATCGTCACCGACGAAATCGACATGGCCGACGGCTTCATTGCCGCATGGCTTCCCGGCTCCGAAGGGGACGGTATTGCGGATGTCCTGTTCGGCGATGTGGCGCCCACGGGAAAGCTTTCCCATTCTTGGCCCGCCGCCATGGAACAGATTCCCATCAACGAGGGAGACAAGGACGACCAGCCCCTGTTTCCCCTGGGTTACGGCCTGACCTGGTAGCCCACAGGAGACCTGCCGATGAGCGACGAACACAACTGCCGGACCTGTGCCCTCCGAAGAAAGTATGACACAGCACCCAGGTCCCTTGCGGGCCGATTCTGGCGCTGGCACGCCAACTGGTGTCCCGGATGGAAGGCATTCATGACCTCTCTGCCCGAAGAAGAACGATTGGATTTCGCCCGTCGGTATCAACAAAAAAAGTACCTGCCGCAGGACTGACCGGAAACGCCAATCAACCCGTACATCCAGCGACACGCAGGATATCGCGAGTGAAATCATCGACTCGGAAACCGTCGTTCGAATCCGCCGTGACCGCAGCCTCCGGCCCTTTTTTGCGCCTCTTGACAATAACCAGCCGCTTCCCTAGCCTGAAAACCGGTGGACGAAAATCGACACATTGGTGAGACAAAAGAATTAATCGACATTCAGGCAGTGGATCGGTTGCCCCGGGGCGTCATCTGCGACGGCGGGTTCAAACTGACCGGAACGCCCCTCGCCTTTGTCGGCGCCAGAAATCCGGGATTGCTCTTCTGCGCGCACCTCGATCAGGCGGTGCCCCTCAACGCGCCCCGCCTCATCGGCACCGGCCTGGTGATGGCCGCCCTCCGATCCGGCCGTCGCCACGTGGACACCCTGGCCGTGGACTATGATCGCCCCTTCCGTCTGGGCCGCATGGATCTGCGTCTGTTGCCGGCCGGATGGGGCCCCGGTTCGGCCATGCTGGAAATCCGCGTGCAGGGGCGGACGATTGTATTCTGCGGCGGGTTGCGCGTGTCCCAGCCCCTGAGCGGCGAACCGTCGGTAAATGTCCACTGCGATCTGCTGCTGCTCGATGCGGTCTCCCGACCGGAGCGGACCATGGCGCCAAGGACAGTGAAAAAGCAATTTGTCCGTTGGGTGATGGAACAGCAGTCTGCCATCGCCGTTGCCGTCGTATGCGACTGTCGCACGGCGTTGTACGATGTGGTGTCCATCCTGTCCGAACTGCCCGTTCCCGTCCATGCCCATCGCAGTGCCTACGAGATGCTGCGGGACACGGGAGCCCTGGTGTCCGGGAGCGGAGCCATTCTGAGACAAGAGAGCCTCTGGCCCGCATCCGGCGTCGTGCTGTTTCTGCGTCACGCCTTTCAGGTGTCGCGGTTCCGCACGCGGGCCGACGTGAGGGTTTGCCGGGCCGGTGCCGTCGGCGACGACAGTGATCAATTCGCCTTCTGCGCGCCGGAGTCCGCCAGGGAATACGTGGCCTTCGCCCGCCGTACCGGTGCATCCGCCATCATGCTGGGCCCCGGGTGCAGTCCGGATATGGTGGAGGCGTTTGCGCGTTCGTCGCTTCCTGTGCATCGCTGCCATCAACCAGTGCAGCTGCCGCTGGGGTTGTAGCGAACTCTCCATTGACAACATTGGTCCCGACTCGGTAGATTTGTCGCTGCGTTCGATACCAACGATTCTGTGAGCGGAAAGACAAGGTGACATCATGATGGAAGGACTCAAGGAAAAGGTAGTGGCAAAGGGCATCAAGCTGCTCAACTCGCCGCTGGTGGCAAAGGCCATGGAGAGCGAGCAGGTTGGCGTGATGATTGAAAAGGCGATGTCCCTGCCCATTAAAGTCTCGGAGGGCATCCGCAGCAACCGGGATCGGATTACCGGCTTCATGGAACTCGCCACGCGCGCCGATATCGATGAGCTGAAGCGCACTGTATGTCGCCTGGAGGACGAACTGAAATCCGTCCAGTCGACGCCGGCTCCCGCGGAACCGGTTGCGCGGCCTTCTCGAACGCCTTCCCGGGCAAAGAAGAAATAGCCTCCGGGACACCTCCGCCGCCGTGCGGGAGAGTTTCATGAGTGAAGACCTGTTCAGCAGAGCCGTGAAGGGCGATCCCCGGATGACGCCCCTCGCCGATCGCATGCGTCCGTCTCGAATCGAAGACATGGCGGGACAGGAACATCTGCTGGGGGATGGCCGTTTCCTGCGCCGCGCCATGGAGGCCGATCGGATTCCCTCCACCATTTTTTTTGGCCCTCCCGGCGTGGGAAAGACCACGCTGGCGCGGGTTCTGGCCAACCATACCGGCGCCCTGTTCGTATCCCTTTCCGCCGTGGGCGGCACCGTCAAGGAGGTGCGCGCCATTATCGACGAGGCGCTGACGACCCGCAACCTGCGGCGCCGTCGGACCATTCTTTTCATCGATGAGATTCACCGTTTCAACCGGGCCCAGCAGGACGTGCTGCTGCCCGGAGTGGAACAGGGCATCATTACGCTGCTGGGGGCGACAACGGAGAATCCGTCCTTTTCCGTCATCCCCGCGCTGTTGTCCCGCTGTCGGGTGCTGGAGCTGAAGCCCCTGCAGGAGCGGCATATCGCGGACATCCTGCGGCGGGCGCTGACAGATCGGGAAAAGGGTCTGGGAGAATGCGCCGTGTCCGTGACCGACGAGTCGATTGCCTTTTTATCGGACGTGGCGAGGGGCGATGCCCGCTATGCCCTGAGTGCGCTGGAAATGGCGGTTCACCACGTGATGCAGTCAGGTGAGTCCGAGGTCACGCTGCGCCACATGGAAGAGGCGGTAGCGGCCAAGGCGCTGCTGTACGACAAGGCAGGCGACGAGCACTACAACGTCATTTCGGCGTTCATCAAGAGCATGCGCGGCTCGGATCCGGACGCGGCGCTGTACTGGATGTTCCGCATGCTGGAAGCCGGAGAAGACCCGCTGTTTATCCTGCGGAGGATGATCATTTTTGCCTCGGAAGATATCGGCAACGCGGATCCCCGGGCCCTGCAGGTGGCGGTGGCGGCGGACGCCGCTTTCACGCGCATCGGCATGCCGGAAGGTGCCTATCCCCTGGCCCAGGCATGTACCTACCTCGCCTGCGCACCCAAATCGAATGCGCAGGTGGAGGCCATTGCCGGGCCCCGCCGGGATATCGAAAAGACCGGCGCCCTGCCGGTTCCCGACAAGCTGCGCAATGCACCCACGGCCCTCATGAAGGAAATGGGATACGGCGCGGGCTATCGCTATCCCCACGACGAAGGGGGCTTTGCCCGCGGGGAAACCTACCTGCCCGAAAAGCTGATCGGACGGCGCTACTACCTCCCGAAGAACAGCGGGTTGGAAGAGCGGATTGCCGCTCACCTGCGGGCGTTGCGCAACGAGGACAACTCCTGACCCCGGGGCTCCGCGAAAGGAATTGGTCCATGCGTCTTCTTTTCGTCCTTACCTTTGTGGCCAATGTGGTGCTGCTGCTCGCCACGCTGCCGTTCCTGCCGGAGATGGTGGCCTCACACTTCGGCGCCGGCGGTGTGGCGGACGGCTGGATGCCGCGGGAGGTGAACGCATTCCTCATGGTGGGTGTGCAGGTGGTGCTGTTCGCCGCCATCTATTTTACCCCGCGTCTGCTGGCAAGGACACCGGCGTCGCTGATCAGCCTGCCCAACAGGGAATTCTGGCTGGCGCCGCAGAACCGCCATCGGATGACCTTCCTCGTGAGCGAATTCATGTGCGAGTATGGCGCGATCATGTTTGTGTTTCTTTTTCTGGTGGAACTGCTCGCCGTGCGGGCGAACCTGTCCACCGACGGACAACTGGACGAACGGGTGCTGTGGATCGCCCTCGCTATTCTTCTGGTGTATTCCATTGTCTGGACCGTGCGTTTCTTCCGGGCGTTCAAGATTCCCGGAAGGCCGGATTGTTCTTGAATTGGCAGCATGGATGGGGCATGGTTCCGGCCCGATGGCACGCCGCGCAACAGTGAGATCAACTGCTCCCTCAGGCCTGACTGCCGCCAGCGCGGATCCGCATTTCCTGTATCAGAACTCGGTTCAGGATGCACAGGAGACCATCCGGATCATCGATCAGGTGTTTCGTTCGCGGCAATCCTTCATGGCCATGTCCCTGCGGGAGGATTTCTGCGGCACCGCCTTGCTGTGCGCCCACTGGGTGCAGACGGATCCGGACCGGACCGCCGTGGGGATCGATCTGGATGAGCCCACCCTGGACTGGGGTATCGCGCACAACATCGAGCCCATCGGCGACGCCGCGGCACGGGTGGGTCTGGTCTGCGGCGACGTGCTGCACGCCTCTACCGAGCCGGCGTTTGACGTGATTGTCGCTTTCAATTTCTCTTACTGGGTGTTCAAGAAGCGCGCCGTGCTGCTGTCCTATTTCCGGCGGGCACGCATGGCCCTCGAAGAAGGCGGCCTGTTTCTCATTGATCTCCACGGCGGCCCGGATGCCCAGTTCCGGCTCGAAGAACCGGCCCGGATGGACGGCTTCGATTACATCTGGGAACAGGAAACCTTCGACCCCATCACCCATCACACGGTGTGCCACATCCACTATGAGTTTCCCGACGGCAGTCGCATGGATCGGGCATTCACCTACGACTGGCGGCTGTGGACCCTGCCGGAGCTTCGCGACATTCTGAAGGAGGCGGGGTTTTCGGCCATCGATGTCTGGTGGGATGAGCACAACGGGGACGACGAGTATGCCATCTGCGAGTCCACCGTGAACCTGGAAGGCTGGGTCGCCTACATCGCCGCCTGGAAATAGATTTCGCAAATGGATTGGCAGGTCGGTCGCAGGATGGACCAGTCCCTTGAGAACCAGCACAAGGGACCGGAGAGGCGTGAGTTTGGGAAAGACGTGGTTTCAGCAGCGCAGGAAGGAACGCGAGGCGTCCACCACTCCATTGAAATGTGACTGTATTTAATGCATCTTATGTGCCATTTGTGTTAAATATCTTCAAACATTCTAAATCATTAAAAAAACAATGAAATCGACGAATGGAAATTTCAATTAAAACGAAATTCTCGTTTCAATTTTGCAATCCTGTTCTTCATGACTGAATAAGAAAATAATTCGACCGTTCCCCGGTTTTTCTGTACGTCGAAAGCCATGGAACCCTTCGAACAGATCATCGAACTGTATGAAACCCGACACCGGGAGGCCGCCGCCGCGGGAGAAGCCCTCGAGCGCCGCAGTGCCCGCATTTCCCTCTTGCGGCTGGTGTTGTTCATGGCGGCAGCGGGCTGCGCAATTGCCGCCTTTGCGGTGGCGTCCATTTCCTTCTGGTGGACGGGGATGCTGCTGCTGGCGTTTCTGGCGGCGGCCGTCGCCCACGACCAGGTGATCCGCCGTCTGGAAAAGGTCGGGTGGATTCGCGCCCATTACGAAGACGGTCTTTTCCGCCTGCGGGAACAATGGGCCGGCCGGGGGAATACGCGCACGGATTTTGTGGCGCGGGATCATCTGTACGCAGCGGATCTGGATATCTTCGGAGAAGGCTCCCTGTTCGATCTGCTGTGTACGGCCCGGACCCGTTCGGGAGAATCCCAGCTCGCTGCATGGATTTCCGGACCTTCGGCGACGCAGGATATCCTCGCTCGTCAGGATGCGGTGCAGGAGCTGCGCGACAACGTGATGTTGCGCGAGGACATCCACGTGTGCGCCATGCGGATGCGCTCCCTCGTGAATCCGGAAAAGCTGATGTCGTGGGCGGCAGCGCCGTCGCCGGTGGCTGCCTCCGCGGCAAGGGGATACCGGATCGGGTTTGCGCTGCTGGCCCTGCTGGCGTCTGCGGCCGTGGCGTCCTGTTTCTTTTTACCGTTCGGACTGGGCATTCTTGCCGGCGTGGTGGTGGTCCAGTGGGTGGTCGGCCGTATCTGCCGGCGCTGGATCGATCCCGTTGTGGCGGGCGTGGATGGTCCCCGGGCGCAGTTGACGGTGCTGTCGTGCATTCTGGAGCGCTTCGAACAACTGGACGTGAAAGGGCCCCTGCTGCAGGAGCTGAAGGCTGCCCTCATGGATGGCGGTCGCGCGTCGTTGCGGGTGGCCGGACTGGGACGGCTGGTCGATCGGCTGGACTGGTCGAAGAACCAGTTTTTTGCGCCCTTCGCGTTTCTGCTCATGTGGCGGGGACACGGCGCGCTGGCGCTGGAAACCTGGCGACATGAAAATGGCAGTCGCATCGGCCCATGGCTGGACGCCGCTGGCCGCCTGGAAGCCCTGTGCAGTCTGGCCGGCTTTGCCTTTGAGCATCCCGATTATGCTTTTCCCACCATGACAGAAGGATCGCCCCGCATGGCCGGTCGGGCGGTGGGCCATCCCCTGCTGCCCCGATCCTCCTGCGTGCGCAACGATGTGCAGCTCGGCGACGGGCTTCAGGTGCACATCGTGAGCGGCTCCAACATGTCGGGGAAAAGCACCTGGCTGCGGACCATCGGCATCAACGCGGTCCTGGCCATGGCGGGGGCGCCGGTCTGCGCGGAGTCCCTGTCCATGACTCCGTTCGCCATCGGCTCCACCATCCGGATCCTCGATTCGCTGCAGAAAGGGACGTCCCGCTTTTACGCGGAGATCCGCACGCTGAAGGAAATTGTTGAGTTGTCGAAAGGCTCCTGCCCGCTGCTGTTTCTCCTCGACGAAATTTTTCACGGCACCAACTCCCACGACCGCCGCATCGGCGCGGAGGCAATTATCCGCGAACTGGTGCGGGCCGGCGCCGTTGGACTCGTTA
Source organism: Deltaproteobacteria bacterium (assembly GCA_029565915.1). GTDB lineage: Bacteria > Myxococcota_A > Polyangia > JAAYKL01 > JAAYKL01 > JAKQNG01. The sequence goes on along the minus strand of JAKQNG010000197.1, from coordinate 8,238 downwards.
CCACCCATGACCTCGCCCTGGCGAAGATGGTGGACACCATGGACGGCCGGGGACGAAATGTGCATTTCGAGGACTCCGTTGAAGAAGGCCTGCTTCATTTTGACTATCGATTGAAGGACGGTCCGGTGACTCGCAGCAACGCCATCGAACTGATGCGTTCGGTGGGCCTGCACGTGTGAATGGGCTATCCGGGAACCACTGCTCACCCGCCGGCGGTTTTCCATATGCCCGGCCGGGTCAGCGCGAAATCGTAGCGCACCGGATCCTGTGGACAGCAGGCGGAGAGGGAGCGGGTGATTTCTACGGCGGTCCACATGTCCGCCCCCGGGCGGGAGGTCAGCCCCAGGGTGAGGGCGGTGCGGTGCAGATGTGTGTCCAGAGGGACGATCAGCTGGTGGGGCTGAATCGCCGTCCAGCCACCGGGATCCACGTTATCCGTTCGCACCATCCAGCGCAGATAGAGGTTGAGCCGTTTCAGGGCGCTGCCCCGGCGGGGATCGGGGATCAGGCTGGGAAACGCATCCCGGTCGCCAAGGGCGTCAATGAATCGTGAAAGAGCAGGCCGCACATCCGCGTCGTCGCAGGAATCTGCGAACGCCTCCTCGATGCTGCCCCGCTCCCGCAGGAGACGGCCCATGGAGCAGAGCAGCGCGGCCATCTCCGCGCCCGACGTGAATCGATGGCGGAACTGTCGGAAATCAAGGTGGATCTCCTTGCGGGCAGCGTCGCACACATACCGGCGAGGCTGTGGCATCCGCGCGAGAACGGCGGCAACGCTTTGCAGAATCTGCGCCACACGGCCATAGGCCAGCGACGAGGCGACAAGACCCGCGATTTCGCGGTCCGCCAATTCGGGATATCGATACAGGAATTCGAGGGGATCGGGATGGACGAATTGTCGGTCATTGCAGCGGGCATACAGGCGATTCAGCATCCGTCGACGGGACGCCGCACAATTCTGGAGTCCGGTCATTTCCAGGGCAGGACCGCACTGCGAAGGGATTCGGGCAACAGTCCGTCAAACGCACCGATGGCCCAGGCGCCGGCGGCACAGGCGAGCAGCAGTACCAGCAGGATAATCCATCGCCGGGGGTGGCTCTGCGCGGCATACGGATCCGCCTTGTCCAGACGCGATCCCCTGGGCAGCGCCGCGATCCTTGTCAGGGAGGCACCCAGGGGCACATTCACCTTTGCCCGGGCGTTTACGGCCCAGCCGCTGGCATCCAGCAGCGGACCGATATTGCGCTGGCGCAGCTTCAGCCAGGCGATGAGCATGGACGGACCCGAAATGGCCAGCAGTACGCCGAGAATGCCCACGGGCATCCATATCCCCAGGCCGAAGAAGGCCTGCATGAGCATGCCGAAAGCCGCGGTGATGCCACCCACGGCCACGCCGAGGGCCGCGACAATTCCGATGTCGATCTTTTTGGGCGGAGGTGGCGCAGGTGCAGGTGCCGGAGCCGGGGCTCCCGCCGTGGCGGCTGTATCCACCTGCTGTACGCCGCCTACGAGTTTCTCATTGGCCTTCGCGTCGCTCTCGCTGGCCCGTTTGGCCACCTGCTCCTCGATAAAGCGCATCAGTTTTTTGTAGGGCGACCAGAATGCCTGGCGAACGCTGATGGGGTTGTCCACGAGCTTCGTGATCGTGGCGTCCCAGTCCCTGCCTTCGTTGTCAAAGAAAACGCCGTTGCGGCCCACCATCAGGTGGTCGCTGTCGCCCGCGGTGAAGCCCGCCGCGATGGTCATCTTCTCGCCGGTGGTGACGCGGGTGCAGTCACAGTAGGCCAGCTGAATCCTTGACAGGTGGGCCATCGCCGCGTGTTTTGCCGCGTCGTCCACCCGGATGCACAGGTGGCATTCCCGCTGGTCCAGGTACAGGCGTCCGACCTGGAAGGTGGCCGGCTGCTCGCGGCGGTAGAAATCCTTGAAGGAGACAAAGTTGTTTGCCAGACGGAAGAGATCCCGCCGGCACCGGACCAGCTTTTCGACCGACGCGATGGAGCGGGCCGTGGGTTCCTGTGCCTTTTCCCTTTCGAGCAGAGTGTCCAGTTTTTTTCTTGCGTCTCCATCCAGAAGGGCGGCAACGGCCGGTGCACCGAGCTTTTCCACCATCGCACCGACTTTTGCAGCCTGCCACGCTTCATAAGGGGCGAACCGCGCGCGGAGCTGATTCCACTCCGCCTCCGCCAGAGCGGGTCGTTCGCCGAGCAGGGGCTGCACGACTTTCTGTGAAAACTGCACCATCGCGTCGTGCCAGGCGGGGTTGATGCCTTCAGAGAGCGGCAGGGGTTGTGCGGGCGCGACGCGGGCAAGCGGGAATGCACGGATCTCGTCGCTGGTGATGGTCAGGTCCTTTGCCGCCAGCGCAATGAAGGTCTCTTCCTCCCGGTTCAGGGCTGCGATGGCCCGCTCGTCAAAGGCCGCCAGACGACAGCGGGCAAAGTAATCGTCGATGCGGACGCGCACGGCGGCGAATGCCTCGAATGCGGCGGCGGTGTCTGCGCCAAGGGGCATGCATTCCGGGGTGCTGCCCTTGTCGTGCCAGTCCCGGTAGGCGGCCGCGTTCTTAAAGAATTCGTCGATCTGCTGTGCGTTCAGTCCCGTCCGACCGCTTCTGTCCGGCGTGCCGTCAGTGCACAGCAGCAGGTCGGCGATGTACTTCTTTGTTGCGTCGTCGTCCGCGGACAGTTCAGTGATCACTCCGTCGCCGTTGAAGGGAAGGGCATCGAATGTGGTGGTGGCCAGCGCCATGTCCGCCACAGACAGATCGGCGCCTTCTGTTTTTTTAAGACTGGCGAGAATGGTGGTCGCCGCGGCCGCGATAGCAGCGCCTTCCTCCATATCCGTTCGGATTGCATCGATGGGCAGGGTGTCGCCGCTGCGGCACAACATGTCCGGGTCCTTCAGCAGGGAGACAGTCCATTTCGCCGCCGCGATGAGTTCCGGCGCGCGGATACGGCCGTCCCCGTCCGTGTCGATGAGCGCAAGGGTGCGGGCATCGAAGGCGAGTCCTTTTACCGGACAGGACAGGGCTACCCACAGTTTCAAATCCAGTTCGTCAATGTGTATAAAATCGGCGCCGGTCGCGAATCGCACCTGATTGAATCCGCCGGCGCGGAAAAATGAAAATGAATGTTTCTTTTCAGTTGCCAATTGGTCCTCCCGTTCGTGGTTGACTGCCCTCCGGGACAGTCGATGCAGTAGTGAAAACGCGATTTCATCCCCTCGTGCACTCAGGGCGCAACAGCCGTTGAATTCCGGACGATGAGCGACACGGGAAGTACTTCCTGGATTTTATCGGCGCTTTTACGGGCGATGATTTCCACCAGACGGCGGATGGCATGGGCGCCGAGTTCTTCTTTGTCGCCGCTGACGGTGGTGATGGGCGGATCCGTGAACCGGCTCATGGTGATGTTGTCAAAGCCGGTCACGCTCAGATCCGACGGAACGGACAGCCCGGCCCCGTGGGCCGCCCGCAGCACTCCCGCCGCCAGCTCATCATTCACGCACAGGATGGCTGTGGGGCGCCGCTTCCTCGACAGCAGGTGAAGGGCACTCTCCAGGCCGGCCTCGAAGCCCAGGTCACCGCAGTCGACGAGACTGTCCCGGTCGTGGAGGGGAATGCCGGCGAGTTCCATGGCGTGGCGATATCCGTCCAGACGACCCTGAATGCTGGGGCGATCGCCGCAGGCAAACAGGCAGGCAATCCGCCGATGTCCCAGGGCGATCAGGTGTTCTGCGGCCATTTCGGCGCCGCGGAAGTTGTCGATTTCGATGGCATTTACATCGCTCGTCCGCGGAAAGTGGTCGATGACCACCACGGGGATGGCGCGCGATTCGATGTCCCGCACCATCTGCGGATGGACCTGCTTGACGAAGATGACCCCGTCCGTGTTGCCTTCCCGTACCACCTTCGGCAGTTCCTCTGCCGCGCCGTATTCCGCGTCCACGTATGAAAAGAAAAGGTTGTAACCGCGCCGGGCCGCTTCCCGGATGGCCCCTTCCAGCACGAACGAGTAGTACTGGTTGCTGATCAGATCGGGACTCCGGTAGAACACGATGGCGATGTTTCCCGTGCGCCGGCTCGCCAGTCCGGCGGCAATGGCGGAGGGGTGATAGTTCAGCGCCTTTGCGGCCTTCATCACCTTTTTTTTAACCGGCTCGCTGATCACCTGACCAGGGCTGTTGTTCAGCACGAACGACACCGTGGCAATGGAGACACCCGCCCGTCTGGCCACATCCTTGATGGTCGGCTTTTTTACCATGTCTCAAGTCTTAGCGAACGGAACAGGGGGTGTCCAGCCGGAAAGCAGAACGGCGGGGACCGATTGCCGCAGGACGATTTCTGTTGCAATGCTGTTGCCAATTGCTGTTGTGCACCCATCCGAGAAATCGGAAATCATTCAGAAATCTGAAAATCTCCGGGCGGCTGGAAGAAGGGCAACCGCCGCTGCGGATCGACGGGTTGCTGCCGGTGCTTCATTGACGTCGTATGAATTTGTATGCATAATGCATCAGGAGGTATCCCATGACTTTATTGCAGGTACGGAGTTGCCCCGACGATGTGTATGAATCGCTGTCGCGGCTGGCCAGGGCGGAGCATCGGAGCATCGCCCAGCAGACCGTGGTCCTCCTGCGCCGGGCACTGGGAATGGAATCCGCGCGGAGGGAACGCCGGCGTGCACTGCTCCTTGAACTGGCGTCCATTCACGTTGACATTCCCGCCGGATTTCCAGAACCGGAGATGCTCGTCCGGGAGGACCGCGATCGATGAAACCCGTCGTCCTCGACGCCAGCGCCGGCATCGAGATGGTGCTCGGGAAGCATCACCCGGCAAGGATCCGACAGGAACTCGAGGACGCACCACGGGTCCTCTCCTCCAGTCTGTATCCGGCCGAGGTGACCAACGTACTGCGCAAGTACCACGTTGGCGGCGTCATCAACGGAGCGATGGCCGGGCAGCTGCTGGGACTTGTCCTTGGCGTCGTGGATGAATACCACGACACGCTGGATTTCACGGCCGAAGCATTGCGGGAGTCCATCCGTTCGGGACATTCTGCGTATGACATGTTCTACTTCACCCTTGCCCGCCGCTTCGATGCGCGCCTCATCAGCATGGACAGGCGCCTCAACCGACTTGCCGGGGACGCGGGCATCGACATCGTGGACTTATAGAAAACCTGCCGGGCAGGGGGGGGCGGGCCGGGTAACACCGATCAGGGCATTTCGCCCCAGCAGAGGCCGCAGGACGCGGACTCCACCAGCAAGGCGCAGTCGGCATCCCACGCGGTAGTGCAGCAGTCTTCATCCACCGCACAGACGCAGGCGGCCACGGCCGTGGAACTGCAGAACGCGTCCACCTGCGCCGCGCAGCAGTCTGCCGGCACCGGTGTCGTTACACTGCGCCAGGCAAAGGCGATCTCTTCATCCGGATCCATGAAGATCTGCGACAGATCGCCGTCCGGGCTGAACGCCAGCATGCTGACGGGAATGAGCGACGAAGCACCGGGGGGCTGCACATCGAAGCACCGGGCGCCGCCCTTTGCCATGGGACAATAGGCGAGGCCGCCGTCGTCGGAGACCCCGGTCATGCGGACCTCAAACACTTCTTCGTTCAGGGTGATTCCGCCATCGCTGAACAGCAGCCGGTCGCCGAGCGTTCCGCCGGAGAGGCGCGCGACGTAGTACCGGTCTGCCGCTTCCTGCCACAGCACCCACGGATTGCCGCCGGCCGGATCGGGGATCAGCTCGGGTTCTTCGGCCAGGGCGCTCAGCAGGTTGTTCAGGGCTGCCCCGGTCGCGGTGGCCACGGACCAGCCGAGGCCGTCCTGGAATGTTACGTAGGCACGGCCGTCCGTTTCGTCCCGGAGGGCGGTGGGCTTGGCCGTCGCGTTGGTCACCACATCCACCAGATCTCCGTTTTTCCAGCTGGCCAGTGCATACTGTCCGTTGGTGCGCTGATACTGCAACCAGTAGTAGCCCTCGTCCGCGGCGACCGTCGGGCGGAGAAGGACGGTGAAAGTCGTCAGGGTGCTGCGCAGCGTGGTCAGCGCGCTGCCCACGGGCTGGAAGATTCCGATGCTCGACGAGAAAAGGGCATTTCCGGATGTATCGGTCAGAGACGTGGGATTGGAAGAGCCGGTTCCCGCGTCGGAGCGCATGATGTCCACACCCTGATGGAAGGTGAACCAGTTCTGGGGACCGCCGGTGCTTTCGCCGATCCGGATTTTCATCCAGAGGTGGCCGTCCGGCGCCGCCCAGGTCCAGTAGACGTGGGGCCAGTAGTAGTGCAGATTGCCAATGACCTTATTGTACACATTGTTCTGATACAGCTGCCAGGCAGTTACCGTGGCGGGATCGGAAACGGTTCCACCACCACTCGGCAGATATCGCACCGTCCAGCCGATCTCGCCGTGCTCGGACACCGCCGCGCTGTTTGTGTACTGGGATGTCACCAGCGTCGGGGAACCGCCCGTCGCCTTGGTCCAGTAGATACCGGTCCCGGAAACGGCCAGGTACCGCTCGGCTCCGGCCGCAAATACATGCGAGGGCAGGGATGCAACCGTTCCGGCGGACAGGCACTGGGTGGTGGACAGGCTGCACCGCCGCAGGGAGGTGTTGTTGATGGCAATCCACATGTAGTTCAGCGGATCGAAATGGGAGCTGCTCACGCCGGGGGCGATCACCGTCAGGATCTGCACCCCGCTGCAGGCCGTTGCCCCGGTCAGCGCGAAGTTCACATCTTCGACGCCGTTTTCAAAGCGGATGAGCCGCGCATAGCCGTCGTCGGAGTCCAGCGAACATGTCCAGAAGGTGCCGGGTTCGTCGCCGTTTACCGTCCGGACAACGACTTCGGCCTGATCCGTCAGCAGGGGTGTGAACGCGCCCGTTGAAGGCAGCCTGTACAGATGCCGGAAGGTGCCATCATCGGTGACGAAATACAGGGCGCCGGACCTTTCATACATGGCGATGGAGGTCTGACCGGACAACAGGGTTTCGGAGGACTGCCCCAGCCACCCATCAATGCGCTCGGGAGTACTGGCCGCAACATGGTCGCCGATGGCCGCGATGCTCGGCCAGGGGAGGTCCGGATAAGGTTCCAGCAGCGCGCCGTCCGCCACCAGGCGAGGCGGGTCGATCCCGTTGGTGAACCAGGCGGATTCATCCCCCGCCATCAAGGGAGGCTGAACCGACCAGGTGCTGTTATCTGTATCTCCGATGAAGGCGGTTGCAGTTTCGCTGCCGCCCAGTACGAGATCATTCAGGGTGGTGTACATGCCCATACCATCGTCGGTGTAGAAAGTGATTGCCGTGGTGTTGCCGCGTTGGGCGTTTACGGCGTATCGATTTTCTCCGGCGACAGCAGACGCCTGCGTCAGGCTGATTTCTTCGGGCAGGGCGACAAAGGGATCGCAAAGCAATCCGGTCCCGTCCGTGTCGTAGTCGAACTGCAGCGGGTTGGCGACAACGGGGCAGTTGTCCCCGCTGTCCGCCAGAGAATCCTCGTCCGCATCGCCTTCTACCACAATGTTCACATCAATGGTGTCGGTGGCGGGCGGCATACCGTCGTCCTGCGCCTGGAAGACCACCGTCACCGTACGGGTGACCCCGAGCCGTTCCACTGTTTCGAAGGGTGGCGTGTAGGTAAATACGCCGGTGGCGTCGTCAAAGGAGGCCTCGGCCGTTCCCGCCGCCATCGTCAGCGTGACGCCGTGGTCATCTGCGTCAGTCGCCGTTACTACGAGGGTCATTTCCCGGCCTTCCACGGCGCTCAGGGAACCGTCGACGGCCAGCTCCGGAGCGGTGTTTTCCGTCAGTGAATCCGTATCCCCGTCGGTGTCACCATCCGTGTCTGTATCCGTGTCGGCATCCGTGTCGGCATCCGTGTCCGTGTCGGTATCCGTATCCGTTCCGTCCGCCCGGCGCAGGTCATCCATCATCAGGCTGCATCCGCCGACGGCGATGCCCGCAATCCAGACCGCCAGTTGTATCAACCATTTCATCTAGAACCTCCCTGTCAGTGCGAGGGTAACCCCACCGTCCGCAATCAGCGGGAACACCGATGTGGTCGTGGTCCGCTCGGTTTTCCGTCCGAGGATGAGCAGCAGCACACCGGCGGCGGCCGCTGTCGCACCGACCACGACGGTGATGGTGGAAGCCGTTGCCAGTCCATCTCTTTTATCGAGATCGCCGTGCTGCGCGGGCAGGCAATCCCCACCCTCGCAGCGGTCCACGAGA
>JAKQNG010000151.1 GCA_029565915.1 Deltaproteobacteria bacterium | reverse complement strand
CCATCGGCGTCCACATCGCCGGGTGCGGAAGGGTCGTTTTCTGCAGAACAGGAGCTGCCGGTGATGACGGCACACAGAAGCACCAATGGCACAAACGGATTGCCTTTCATGGGATTCCTTTCGTTATTTTTCGGGTGTGGTCCAGAAAACACCCGGTTGACAAATGATAACTGCCGGAAACAGGTCTGTCCACTGGCAGCGGCCGGTCTGGCGAAAGCAGGTTGGAGAGCCGCCTATTTCCTGTCCCGTGGATCCCTGCGCCAGAGGTCCCCGGTGCTGAAGGAACGGAATGCCCAGCGGGCCCAGATGACCAGGCTGGCAGCCAGCCACAGGGACCAGCCCAGCATGAGGAGTTTCCAAACGAGGATGGGAACGCTGATGATCGTTGCCTCCGGGGTCTGTCCGTCGATGCGGTCCATGTACCAGTTCAGCATGGAGTTGCTGCTGTCGAGGCCGGCCACCTGCATGTCGGGTTGCACGGCGAGGCCGTTGTAGATCGCGGAGAAGAGGCAGACGAGGGCCGCGAAGGTCCACAGGCCCGCCACGATCTGCAACAGGTTGTGCCAGACATAGAGCTGCTTTTCGAGGGGGTTCGTCGCCCGCCAGGCGAACAGGAAGAACCAGCCCACCACCACGAGGGATACACCGATGGGGACCTGGGTGAGACCGAAGGCGAGCAGGGCCCACTGCCAGCCCCGGATGGGGCTCATCTTCATGCGGCCCAGGATGAAGAAGGCCACGATGACAATCGTGAGCAGGTAGCCCCAGAAGAGCACGGCGGGCCCCCACGAAGGACCGGTCACGGCCAGCAACCAGCGATCGTCGGGCATCTGCACCCGCAGCTGGAAGTTCGCCGCATCGCTGCCCGGCCGGACCACGGGAGCCCGGAAGAAGGCGGAGATGCCGCCCTTCTGCTGCCACTCCGCGCGGATGGTCTGGGTCCCCGGAGACAAAGAGACCTCGAGGACATTTTTTTTCTGCTTGAACGATCGCGCTTCGCCGTTGACGGTGAGGTTCTGCACCAGGGCATCGTCGGGAAGGGTGATGCGCTGGATGCCGCCGCGGCTGGATCGGATATTCATTTCGAGAGACGCCTCGGTCAGGCGGAGCCCCGGTGCCGCGTGCAGCGTGGCGGAATCCACCGTGATGGACTGGCCTTCTACTGGACCCGGGCGGCGGGTTGTGATGACAAGCCGTTCCCCGGGCCACGGATGGAACGTGCGTCGGTCCACCGCGTTCGTCGCCGGTACCAACCCGGTCGTGGTGCACTGCCAGATGGGACTGCAGGAGAGGTGCCACACCTCGGACCAGGTGGTTTTCTCTGCAGCGGAGACAATCAGCTTTTCTTTTTCCTGCAGCAGCGAATCAAACGCGAAAACCGTTTCGTCCCGGCCCAGGGACACGGTGACCCGGCCGTCCTTTACCAGAATGTCCGACTGGGTGACGGATTCGCCGGGAATGAGGGGCACCTGCACCATCAGCGGGGCATCCGCGGGCGACACGCGGGTGATCGTGGTGTGGACCAGCCACGGAATGCCGAGATCGAGGGTTCGTTCCACCCGCAACCACGGCGCATAGGACGTTTCAGTACCCGCGGATACCGATGCGCTGTCGACCTTTGCAATGCGGGTGAAGGAAATGGAACTCTCCACCAGACCGTCGTCGCGGACGCCGGCCACTTCGAAGTCCGGTGCGATCACCTGCGCGGTGCGCGGTGGGTCGCCGAATTCCAGGGTGAACGAGCTGTCCGCCGGGAGCGGTCCACGGGCGGTCACGCGGTGGGTGCCCGGTTCGAGGCGCACATGGAGGAAGCCGTCGGGACGCAGCGCCACAGCGGCGTTCCGTCCGTCCGCGGTCAACTGTGACGGTGCCCAGTTGACGGCCGGTCCCGGCACCCGCCAGCTCATCCGCGCACCCGCATGCACCAGTGCATCGATGCTCATGGCGTCCTTTGACAGTTCGATGGAAACACGCTCTACGGAGACACACGAGGGTTCGCAGTCCGGCAGGCGGGTCAGGCGTTCCTTCAGGTCGTCGAGCTGGCTGCGGTCGGGCAGCTGGGCGGTCGCCCCCGGTGGAGCGAGCGCGATGAGAAAGAAGACAGCGGCCGCGGTGGTGGCGGCACCGGTGGTGGCGGATTTGTCATCCTGCCGGTCGGTCGCCGGCGGTCTGGGATGACGCAGGACACGCACGGCTTCGAGCACGATGACAATGGACAGGAGCGCCAGCAGCACCACGCGGATGATTGAAAGCAGGAGATTCACGCCGGGGCCTGTGAAGTACAATCGGATTTCCTGGTCCTGCGCCACCGGTCCGAACCAGTTGAGAGAATAGGTGGTCCACTGGAAGGAAGGAATCCCCGGACCGGTCTGCACCACGGCCTGAGGGTCCTGCTGCTGCGCCCACTGTTCGTTTCCCGTCGTGCGGACCTTTGCCCGGATGGCATAGGACTGTGCCGAATCCCTTGATGCAGATGCCCTTTTACGGGCGACATGCTCTTCCATTTCTTTCTGCATCTCCAGTTCCTGCGCAACCATCGGTGCCGCCGGTGCGCCGCCCCCGTCCATGGCCTCACTTTTGTCAACCGGCATCATGTCCGGCGCGCCCGCTGCGCTGGTGAGACTGTAGGAAAAGGAGCCCGGTCCGGCGCCCCAGCGCTCCGCGAGCTGCGGGTAGAGGCCCGTGCGGATCTGGTTCACGCTGAAGGGCACCGCCGCGGCGACGAGTCCCACCACGAATACGAAGAAGCCGATGCCCACGCCGGTGCGGAATCGTCCCTTCGGAAGTGCCTGGAGAAGGCCGAGCCCCACCAGCAGGGGCAGCGCAATGATCACCACCGCAGCCATCTCGGCGTGGTTGTGCAGCAGGACAAGGGTGACCAGGGCCAGGGCGCCCCAGTACCAGCGGATGAGCCGGCCGATGGAGATGGACACGAGCAGTACAAAGAAGAATCCGTACAGGCTCCAGTTGTCCCACCAGGTGCCCGGAATGCTGTCCACGCCCCTGGCGGTGATGAGCTCCCATCCCGGCGGCAGATGGAGCTTTGCATCGAGCTTCTGCACGTCGGAATGCCAGCCGATGGCATTGATCCGCATGCCATCTCCGATGAGCCGCGCGTCCGCCGTCATGGTGAAATCGCGGGACCGGAGCTCGACGCCGGCGCTGCCGGTGCGGGAATTTTTCGTGATCACCTGGTCTTCCCCGTTCACCGTCACGTGGCCGAGGATGCCGCCCTTTGCCATGTCGAGGCGGTCGGTCCGGGTGAGGGTGCCCTGCAGGGCGTCGCGGACCGTGAAGCCGTCGCCGTCCATGTCGAGCCAGATTTCCCGGGACAGGGTCAGTCGGTCGGGCGGTGGCTCGGGTTCGCCCCGCCGGACGGTTTTCAGGTTCAGCGATTCTTCGGGCTGGAGCGTGAATGCGGAGAGGGTTTTCCAGTGGTCGGGCAGATTGGTCCGGGCGGGATCGATGCCCGGTGCACCGGAGAGATCCACCTGCCGCAGGGCCTCGTCGGGTGCAAATACCCAGATCTCCGCCGATGGCCAGGGTGCCGGTCTGCTGTTGCTGACAAACGATGTGAGGTCGCCATCAACGATGGAAACGATTTCCACCTGAAACGTCCCGCCCCTGGTCTGCATCGTCAGGGAACCGTCCTTTTCCAGACGGACAGGCAGCTCGGACTGCACCTGCATGGGAACGGTCTGTCCGAGTCCCACGCCGGGCAGAGTCACTTCCCGCGACTTGCCGGAGCTGCGTACGAGAATGACGGTGGTCACCATCATGGGAATGCCGTCGTCAATCCGGCGGAACACCTCCAGGGTCAGGCGGTCCTCTTCCTCGGTCCGGGCACCCGCGTTGCGCAGCCACAGGCGGTCAGCGGGATCCCGGCGCACAAAGGAAACGGGTGTGCCGTCGATCCGCAGCGACACGAGCCCCTGATCCGCGGGAATGTCCATCCCTTCGGGAAGCTCGCGCCATTCCAGCCGACCTTCCAGCCGGTGGGTGCCTCCGGTCAGGGCCACGACGGGATGTCCGTCCGACTCCAGCACCACCGCGGGCCTGCCATCCACCTTCACCTCCATGGGCCAGTGTTTCAGGGAACCCGGCAGAGGCACGGATCGGTTTCGATCGACGGTGATTTCCTGGGTAAACCTGCCGCCCTGTGCATTGAGGTCCAGCACCAGGGTGGAGGGCCAGTAGCAGACGCTTTCGCCGACAATCGTGGCACAGCCGTAATCGGGCACCTCGTCCAGCACCCAGGGAATCCACGACCGCAACTCCGGAGGAACGGACTGCTCATCGATGGGACCCGCGAGGGCGGGGCCGGTGGTCAGGGCATACAGGGCGGCGATCGCGAATATCTGTCGAATCATGGCAGTGTCCTTTGTTTCTGGTTGCGTGCGGCACCATGGTATCGGCAACGCCGGTCGGTGTCCACGGTCGGTTCATGCAGGACAGATGCACCGCGTCCGTGTTATGATGCATCGCATTCAACAGACGGGGCATTTCCGGGAGAACAACACAATGAAACGGTCAATCCGATTATCGGCTCTGATGACGGGTATCCTGCTCGTCTTCTGTCCTTTCGTCCTGCGGGCGCAGGACAGGGACGAACAGGCTAAACAGCTGTTTGCGACGGGCGTGACGCAGTTCGAATCGCGGGACTACGAAAACGCGGTACAGTCCTTCCGGGAGGCATATGCACAAAAACCTTCGTGGAAAATTCAGTTCAACATCGGTCAGTGTGAAGCGGCGCTGAAAAACTACGGCGCGGCCATGGACGCATTCGAAGCGTACCTCGCGGAAGGGGGCGACGACATTTCTCCGGATCGGCGCGTCGAGGTCACGTCGGAAATCGCGGAGCTGTCCGCCATGGTCGGGTACCTGGAGGTGGAGGCGGCAGAGGGCTCGCGCATTTCCGTTAACGGCGTGGAGCGGGGCACGGCTCCCCTGAGCGGCCGCATCCGCGTCTCTGTGGGGCGGGAACACGACGTTGCGGCACAGCTGCCGGACGGGACCCCGGTCCATCGACGGGTGAAGGTGGGCACCGGAGAACAGCTGATTGTCAATCTGACCGCCCGGGACACCGAGGAGCTCGTGGGAGCCACTGATGGCGACGGGCAGGCTCGTCGGTCCATCCGTGGGACCATCGGCTGGGTGGCGGTCGGTGTGGGCGGAGCGGCGCTGATCGCGGGTATCGCCACCGGCAGTACGGCCCTGCGCAACAATGCCGACATCAAGGATAACTGCCCCGACGGCGTATGCGGCCCCGCCATGTACGATACGGTGGATCGGACGGAGGCCCTGGCTCTGGCGACGGACATCCTGCTGCCGGTGGGCGGGGCTGCCGTGGTTGTCGGCGTTCTTCTCCTGACGGTGTTCCGGGAAAAAAACAGTCCGGTGGCGCTGATGCCTGCGGGCAATGCCCGTTCGGCCGGCGTCGCGATGGAATGGAGGTTCTGAATGAAATCAGCGCGGAAAAATCAGGCGTTCATTACATGGCTGCTGACGGCGAGCCTTCTTTGTTCTGCATGCAGCCTGATCATTGAAGATGTGCAGAAAGGGGACGGAGAGGATTCGGAATCGGACGTCGATACGGATAGCGATACCGATACGGATAGCGACACCGATACGGATAGCGATACCGATACGGATAGCGATACCGACACGGATACCGATACCGACACAGATGGTGACACCGACACAGACAGCGACACAGGGACGGATTCAGCAACGGATACCGATCCGGTCTGCGAATGCACAACCGGCGTGTGCTGTGACGGATGTCATTTCTACGAACAGGCGGACAACCGCACCTGAGAGACCGGGACATCCTACCAGTGCGCCAGCACCGCCTGTGGCGGCGATGTACAGGTGCAGACCTGTGTGCGGAAGTGTCAGGGCGGCACCGCCGACTGTACCGGTGCACAGAATTGCGACACGTGGACGACGGAGAGTAACTGCAGCGGTAGTCAGCTCTGCACGGTAGCCGGCGGAGGAACGTCTGGTGAATGCACGACCTGCACCCATGGCTGCAGCAGCGGCGCCTGCTGGCCGCAATGCAATCCAGACACGGATACCTGCTGCGAGCCCGACGGCACCCGCATGTCCTGGTACGACAGCACGTCCGGTCTCTGCTGGCAGAATCCTCCCGATACCACGACGCGGACCTACAGTAATTCAGTCACTTTCTGCACCGGTCTCGGACCGGATTGGCGGGTGCCGAACATCAACGAACTGCGTTCCATCATCTTCGGCTGTGACACCATGGAAATCGATGGCTCCTGCGATCTGGCCGATCCGGGTTGCCTCACCTGGAACTGCGCCCAGTCGAGTGCCGGTTGCACTGCCTGCACCGCCGGATCCACCTGTCGCTGGAAACCGGAGTTGAGCGGCCTCTGCGATGATATTTTTCATTCGTCGTCATTCGATCCGGGTGTGAACTACAACTGGTCGGTCAACTATTTAACCGCTTCATTCAACAGCTACAATCTGTCCTCTCTCAATTACGTCCGCTGCGTGCGCAACGATTAATCGGTGGTCCCTCAGGCCCGGATGAGGACGCGTCCGCCCGCGTTGGCGAGTTTCCGGCCATCGGGTTCGAGGTAGAGGTTCTGGGTAAATTCGCCTTTGCCCGCCTCGCCGGGAACGAACATCGTTTCCACGCGGATACGATCGCCGCTGCGGACGCGGATGAACGGAACGAAGACAAGGCGCATCTGAAAAAACGACGTCCGCCATGCCATTGACGGATCCATCCCCGGCCACAGCCCGGCCAGGCCGCTGCGGCGTTCCCGAATATGGCGCTCCGCACACTTTGATAAAAGTTTCATGCACGCGTGGGAGGCGAGTTCGCCGTCCGGTGAGATGTCGCCCGATTCCGCAATGGCGACAAAGGATGAAGGGCTGTCCATCATGACCTTGTCCTCTCTGCGACCCGCCACAGGGTCGCTCCACTCGTGCCGGGCCAGAATTTCCCGGGCTGCCACGCGGCCGTTGACGATGGCGCCCATGTAGCCGCCGCCGCCGCCCCTTGACCAGGCGCCGGTGAAGTACAGGCCCGCAAAGATGCCCGCCACGCCGAAGCGCCAGTTGTCCGCCTGGGCCGGTGTCTGCGCCCATCCGTACACGGAACCACCGGGATTGCGGGTGGCGAGCTGCATGGTACGCGGGGTTCCCACTTCAAAAAAGGAAGTGTGGGCGGCGAGCTGCGGAAACCTTTTTGCGACCTTGGCAAAAATCGTTTCCACGGTGCGCTTCTTCTTTTCGTCGTAGGCAGCCCGCGGAATGTCCGTCCAGGCGGGCCCGTTGGCCACTTCGAGAATCTGGGCCATGCCCCGTCCCTGGGGATGGGCGCCGCTTTCTTCGTCCGTGTAGTCGCTGATGAGGTAATCCGTGCGCTCAAAGCGCTCGTTCATGGCGTCATCATACGCGCGGGCATTGTCGTCGTCCGCATTGACAAAGATGGTGTGATCGAAAATTCCCGCCTGCCGGCCCGGGCAGTCGAGTCCGAGGTAAATGGTCAACAGGGAGCAGGAGCGTTCCAGTGTACCCAGCTTGTACACAAAGGCCTTTGCGAGGTGCTCCCTGCCGATGAGGGAAAGATAGGTCTGCAGGGGGTTCGCGTTGGCAATTACGATGGAACTGTTCAGTCGCTCTCCGGTCTCAAGCTCCACGCCCGCCACCGCGCGATCCTTCAGCAATACTTTTGATACCAGTGCCCCTTTGCGCACGGTGCCGCCCATCCGTTCGAGGGAGGCGGCCATGGCATCGGACAGGCGCTGACCACCGCCCCGGATGTAGTAGTTCCCCGACAGGATGTGGGAGCCCATCACTTCGGCGGCCCAGTTGGCCGCACATCGGTTGCTGGGAAGCCCGGTGGACTGCCAGAGTTGCCCCATCAGCCCGCAGATGCGCGGTTCGGTAAAGCATTCGTCAAGAAGGTTCTGGTACGTTTTTTTGAAATACTGCGCCGGAAGAAAGTTCTGCGGGTCCACTTCGCCCGACCAGAACAGGCGGCCGTTATCTTCCACCAGTCGTCGCATCAACCCGAGGAACCGG
>JAKQNG010000073.1 GCA_029565915.1 Deltaproteobacteria bacterium | reverse complement strand
CTCCGGGAAGGCCGCGAAGCCGTTTTCAATATAGTAGTTGAATATCCCCATCACCTGCGGGGCGTATTCGTCGCTGAAGGGTCCAATGGTGATTTTCATGGTTCTCTCCCTGTTCGGCCTCACGGCCCTCATCAGCGCCATCATCCCCGTCGAGGCGGGCATCGCCATCGTATTCTGGATCGGCATCATCATCACCGCCCAGGCATTCCAGGCAACAGACACGCGACACGCCCCCGCCGTGGCCCTCGGCCTGTTTCCGGCCCTGGCCGCCTGGGGACTGTTGCTCGTCTCCTCCACTCTCAACGCGACGGGGATCGCCCTGTCCGCACCGGACGCCGCTACCCGGGTCCTCGACAGCAACGCATTTGCCGCCGTGGGACTCCAGTTTCCGGGCCTGGTCGCCATTTCCCAGGGCTTCATGCTCACCAGCCTCGTGTGGGCGGCCTCCTGTACCTGCCTGATTGATCGAAAGTTCCTTGCGGCAGCGGCATGGATGGGCGTCGGCGCCCTGCTGTCCTTCTTCGGTTTCGTCCACGCAGGAAAATTCACCGCCGCGGGCAGCACCTATGACATCGGGATTGCCACGGGCTGGACCTGGTCTGTCGGCTATGGCCTGGCGGCCCTCTTCTTCGTCCTTCTCCACCTGAACTACAGCAGGAGCTATTCGCGCTGTAACGATTTGTAAGCGAGCCGAGGGGGCAGATCAAGATGACAGGTATGGAGAGCGCAGTAAGTTCCGCGTTCGTGAGGAGCCGAGCCGAAGCGCAGCGGAGGCCGGCGTCTCGAACGGCGCGGAATCAGGCGCGCCAGTGCGCCGATGGTTTATGGAAGCTGATATTTAAATAAGGCCGCCGATCAGGCGGCTCGTTGAGTTTCTTTTGTGGTAAAGTGGCCATGTTCTTCTCCGGTGGTTTGGGTTTTGTTTCTTCAAACAATTTAATCCAGGCCACCGGATTTTTTTTGAAGGAACCTACGTTGGAGCGTCCTTTTTTTGCATACATGCTTCGATGCTGTGACGGTTCATATTACGTTGGCAGCACGGACGAGCTTGAGAAGCGCATAGCCGAACATAAAAACGGCGATGGCTGTGAATGGACGCGTAACCGCCTACCCGTGGAATTTGTGTGGCGCCAGGAATTCCCGACACGTGACGAAGCCAAGGCAGCGGAGCATCAAATCAAGCGCTGGAGCCGATTGAAGAAGGAAGCTCTGATCGCTGGAGAATTTGACCTACTACATCTACTGGCCGGTCGCTCTAAACAAGCCCGCGCCGTTCGAGACGCCTCGAAATGACGTCGGCTCCTCACGAACGCGGGCAACTGACCACCCTGGGGTAAAAAAATCGTGAGAAGAGCCTATTCGAGGCTACCACGCTGAAGAAGCCCCCGAATCCCGGGGCATCTCCGAGCCCACACCCTTTTCCAAGTTAATCCACAAGCGGCTTAGCCAGCAACGCGAAATGCTCGGCAGGAAATCCAATTGACGGAAAGCTCGCCGCGCATTACTCCTGCGGCAATGGTTCCTTCATCCCACACCCGGTCGATTGCCCTCTTCCTGCTCGGCCTGCTGCTGTGCGCCCAGGGGCTCGTCATCCACCACATGACGACCACGTCGCACTCCCTCGAAACTGTTCTCCACGATCACGAAATACCGGACGATTCGAAGCATCCCCCCACTGCGCCGGACCACTGCCGCTTCCTCGACAGCCTCACCCTGCCATCGGCCTCCGTGCCGCTGTCGCCCCCGCTGATTTCCCCTGCTCTGGCCACCGGTAAAACGGATGCCGGCTTTCCGCGCACCGATGCCCCCCGCAGCGAGGACATCCTCGCCTATGCGCCGTCCCTGCCTCCTCCGGCCTGACATCCTCCTTCTTCAATCCTGACACAGATAGACGAACCGGGCGCCCGCGCCCGGCAGAAGGATGGTGCCCATGAAAAACTGGATCGCGGCAGCCCTGCTGCTATGTCCCTTCACCGCATTGGCGGCGGAACCGTCGGCCGGTACGGTCGGCAATGAAATGAATCCCTCGATATCGCTCATTCTCGACGCGGTGGGCGCATATTTCAGCAACGAACGCGGATTCCGTCAGGGTGGCCATGCGCCAACGCGGAGCGGTCCTTCCCTGCAGGGTGCCGAGCTGGCCATGTCCGCCTCCGTGGATCCCTGGTTCCGGGTAGACGCGGCCTTCGAAATGTCCCACCTGCATCTCGAAGAGATCTTCCTCACCACCACATCCCTGCCCTTTTCGCTGCAACTGCGGGCCGGACAGTTCAAGAGTCACGCGGGTCGTCTCAACGCCACCCATCCACACCAGTGGCATTTTGTCACCCAGCCCCTCGCCAACGAGTTCATCTTCGGCGCCGAAGGGATCACCCTGCCGGGGGCAGAAATCTCCTGGCTCGCGCCGCTTCCCTGGTATCTGGAAATCAAGGGATCTCTGCAGACGGGCAGCGCGGGCGTCTTCCGCACCAGAAGCATCGCTGACGGCGATCCGGGTTTCCGCGATTTTCTCTATCCCCTGCGCCTGGTGCAGTTCTTCGACATCTCGGACGATTGGGCGCTGCAGGTGGGCGCAAGCGGCGTATTCGGCCCATCCGATCAGGGACCGGAATCGGGAAACCGGGCACAGGCCTTCGGCGTCGACCTGTTTCTCAAGTGGCGTCCCATCGGCGCGGGCACCACGGGGCACACCTTCGTCGCATGGACCGCCGAAACCTGGGTGCGACAGATGGAGGTGCCCGATGATCTGTGGACCGACCTCGGCGCCACCGGCGATGTGGTCTTCGGCATTTCCAAGCGCTGGGAGACCGCCCTGCGGCTGGAACTCTGGCGGCGCCTGGCCGGGGCCATGTCCGAAACGCGCGCCCGCTACGGCCTCAATGCCTTCCGGGTCGCGGCCAATGTGGGCTTCCTGCCGTCCCATTTCTCCCGCATCCGGTTGCAGTATCAGATCGAAAACATCGAAACGTACAACAGCGGCCACGTGCTCATGCTCCAGGTGGAAGTTTCCGCCGGCGCCCACGGGGCCCATGCCTATTGAGGATGAAACCAATGAAACCGTTCTCTGCCATTATCGCTGTCACCATATTGCTGCTCGCCGGGACCAACGGATGGTGTGCCATTCGGGTCGTCAGCACGATTCCGGATTTCAGCGATCTCGCTGCGCAGGTGGGAGGAAAGCGGGTGTCCGTCACCGCGCTGGTGCGACCCACGCAGGACCCGCATTTTCTCGACGCGAAACCCTCCTTTCTGCTGTCGCTCCACCAGGCGGACATCCTGCTGTACACCGGCATGGAGCTGGAGGAGGGCTGGTTGCCGCCCCTGCTGCAGGGCTCCCGCAACCGGGCCATCCAGAGAGGCGGCGCCGGAAACGTGGATTGCTCACGGTTCATCGAACCCATGGATGTGCGCGCACCGGATCGGGCCATGGGCGACATTCACCCGGGCGGCAATCCCCACTACTGGACCGATCCCCGCAACGGACTGCGGATTGCCACGGGCATCCGGGACACCCTGTGCCGCCTGGACGGTGCCCATTGTGACGAATACCACCGCAACGCTGCCGCCTTTGAAAAGAAACTGAATGCAAAAATGAAGGAATGGAAAGCCGACCTGAAGCCGGTGGCCGGCAAACGGGTATACGTGTACCACGAAAGCTGGGTGTACTTTCTCGACTTTGCCGAACTTGTCCAGGCCGGCGCGATTGAGCCCCGCCCCGGTGTTCCGCCACCACCTTCCCATGCGGCCTCGCTGATCGCCCGGGCGCGGGAAGAACACATTCACCTCATCCTGCAGGAATCCTGGTATCCGATTTCAACATCCCGGCTCATCGCGCAGAAAGCGAAAGTCCGACTGGCAGTGCTCCCCACCATGGTGGGCGCCGCCGGAACTGAAAACTACATTCAACTCATCGACGCCATCGTCAGGGAGGTCATCAAATGAACGCGATACTGAAGGCCATTGTTCTATCCGGACAGATTCTGTCCACTTTTCTGTTTCAGGGCTGTCTGGAAGAAGGCGCGTCCGGCGACACCGGGCTTGATTGCGGCGAATGGGGCACCGCCCACGACGGCCACTGCCACTGCGAGGACGGCTTCGCCTTTGACGGCGAGACCTGCGTGGCCCTGTCGGATATCAGCGAAATCTGCACCGTACATGAAGCAGCAGACGAGGAAGAACACGCCCACGGAGCCTGCCTCTGTGAAGGTGCGGACTGCCCCTGCGAGGGAGAACTGCTGCCCTTTGAAGGCGCCACCTACTGCATTCCGGAGCTGCACGATGAATAGTTCTCGAAGCGAGATCCTGCTGACAGCGGTCCATCTGACCATCGGTCACGGGAAACCGATCCGACGCAACATCGAACTGCGAATTCACCGGGGAGACCGCATCGGATTGATGGGCCCCAACGGTTCGGGCAAAAGCACCCTGCTGCGCACCCTGACAGGGACGCTCCGCCCTCTTGGCGGACACGTCGAACGACGGCCCAAAACCACCATCGGCTATGTTCCCCAGCAAAGGAACGTGGACATCCTCTTTCCCCAGACCGCGCTGGAAACCGTTACAGCGGGACACCTCGGTGCGGGCCGACTCTTCCCGGGACGACGGGAGCGAACCGCTGCCCTTGCCCAACTCGAACAGCTGGGACTTCGCGAATGTGCCCTTGCGCCCTTTCGCACCCTTTCCGGAGGGCAGCGTCAGCGGGTATTGCTGGCACGGGCGCTGATCCGTCGTCCCGACCTGCTGCTGCTCGACGAACCGACAACGGGACTGGACGCGGAAACCATGGTTCAATTGAAGGATTTTCTGCCCCGGTCCGGATCGGATGGTTCACCGGCCATTGTGCTCATCTCTCACCTGTCGGAGTTATTCACCGGCCTTTCGATGACCCCTCTGCAGATTGGAAAGCTGGGGGAAGCGGTGGTGTCATGAACTTCTTCGATGCCTCATTTCTCTGGAAAGAAGCGGTCATTTCATCTGTGCTGCTAGCGGCTGCCTGCGCCATGGCCGGCGTCTACGCCATTCTGCGCCGGGTTGTGTTCCTTCCCGCCGCCCTGTCCCAGTTTTCGGGATTCGGCGTGATGTTCGCGTTTGCGCTGACGGAGGCGGCCCATGCCACCCATGGGGATGGCACTGCCATTCCGCTGGCTGCCTCATTCTGCTGCGGCATCGGCGGCGCGGTGTTGCTGGGCTGGAAAGAAGAACGGTCCGGCAGCCGGGAATCTTTTATCGGCATTGTGTGGGTGCTCTCCTCCGCCTTCATTGTCCTCATCGCAGGCGCGGTGCCGCAGGAATCCTACCACGTGGAAGACCTGATATTCGGAAATGCCGTCGTGGTGGCGCCGTCGCAGATGTGGACAGCGATCTTCGCCTCCGGTGCGGTCATCCTCCTTCACGTTCTGGGCCGTTCGGTATTCATGTTCGTCTCTTTCGACGAGGAAACGGCCGGCGCCCATGGATTGCCCACGCGACTGATCAACGCCCTGCTGTTCGGCTCCATGGGCCTGATCATTGCTACCACCACGAAAACCATCGGCGCCCTGCCCGCCTTCGCCTTCGCAATCCTGCCAGGATGCGGTGCCCTGCGCCTTTTCTCCAGCACAGGGGCCATCCTTGCTGTTGCCGGTGTGTCCGCCGGACTGTGTGCGTTTGCGGGTTACTGGATTTCCTTTGCCCGGGATCTGCCAACAGGCGCCTGCGCGGTGACTGTGACCGGAACCATGACTCTTCTGATGACGGGTATTGCGGAGTTCCACTCCCGCTGCCGCAACCGCGTTTAAGCCAACATCAATTGTCTCTCGTATTGATCACAACGGACACGCCCGCTTCACCGAGGAAAGACGCTGCGTAATCTTCGGCATTGTCATAACAGACCGCACCGCCGATGAAATACAGCTTCAAATGGCCCCACAGTGTGAACTGGACGCCGAGAACGGCCGTGAGCCAATGGGTCAAAGGAACGTTATCTGCAAGGGTCATCTGCCATCGCGTCCGGAAAAACAGATCGAACCAGGCTGCATTGAATCCCATACCCCAGCCCAGATAGGTGCCCGCCGCCGCACGGCGTTTCCAGTCCACGTCGTCGCAGACTTCCTGTTCCGGATAACAGCGCTGACCGCCCCGCCCGACACCCCAGCCCGACTCCAGATCCAGCGTCGGTTTCAAATGTCCGACCCGCTGATGCACGTTGAGCGGCGCATAGCGAAGGCCCACAAAGCCCATGGTCAGTCGATCCGGAATGTGAAAGGCGCCCCCTTCCAGCTGCAGGTCGTCTCGCAGGGCAATGGCCCCGTCCGCTTCGCCGCCCGTACTCTCCATGGTTCTCGATATGACCGCCGACAGCTCCACCTGATCAGCCGACATCTTTCCCGGCGCACCGTAATGGGTCATCCGCGCGGGCGGCGCATACGTGGGGTAACAGGCCGGAAGAAAAACGATGAACAACATCCAGAAGCATGACCAGGCGTGTCCAGGCATGCCTGAATGATACCACAGTGAGTGACTGGATGCCGACGGAATGCAGCTGCCCGCCCCGCCGCGCCCTTTCTTTCCGCCGTCGCGCACCCCGTCCGCGGTGGAGCTATCCGCCCGGGTATCTCGTGCCCGTGGGATTCTGAGTACGCTGTTATCTTCCCCAGATGACGGCTTCCCGAAGGATGGAGGGCCGGGTGGGTGACAAGAAAACACGTGTCAGTTTTTCCGCGCCGGGAAGCGGAATGGAACCGCGGCCGCTGTTATCCAGCAGCACACCTCTTTTCAACAGAATTTCGCCGTCCAGATCCTGTGCCTCCACCTGCCATGGCGTTCCCGGAACGCCGAACACTTCCAGCAGGACCGGCGTCCGGTTCATCTCCTTCAATCGGAATCGCTGCCTGGCCGACGGGCCCAGTGTGGGACCGTCCACGAGCAGCGCCGTGTCACAGGAGGCAAGCGGAGAGCCCGAAAATTCACCGCTCATCAACTCGCAGTCCATTGCAATGGGCCGCAGCAGTTCGTTGCCCGTCGACTCCGCCGCGCCCTGTTTCGCCGACACATTGTGCAGAAAATGCAACGCGTTGTCACCGAAGATGCCCGCCAGTTCAGAAGAAGTGAATCCGACGGATGACAGTTTTTTTCGCAGTGCCGGCAAGGTGGAGATATCCTCCAGACCACGTGGAGGAACAATGCCATTGAAGTCAGCCCCGATGGCGCACGAGGACACCGCGCCGAGCCGCTTCACATGAACGAAATGGGCGACCACATCGTCAATATCCGCACCTTCATCGCCGGCTGTGATGAAGTCCGGATTGAACACCAGGCCCATCAGTCCACCGCTTCGGTGCAGCGTGATAATCTGGAGATCAGTGAGATTGCGGACGTGCTCCCGAAGATGGCGCGCGGCGCTGTGGGAAACCAGTGCAAGGATGCCTTCTCCCACCACCGTATCATAAAACGTCCGTTCTGAAGCGTGGGTCAGATCCACCGCAATACCCACGTCCCGCAAGCGCTGCACAAAGGCCGCACCTTCCTCCGACAGCCCTCCCCGTTCGCCGAGAGGCGCCACAGCCGCTTCCGCCAGGCCATTCGAATGCCCGGCCACGAGACCGATAATTCCGACACCCTGCTTTTTTAACGCCATGAGCGCCGCCTCATCCGCCCGGGCCAGTTCGTCCGCACCTTCGACAAGCATCATGGAAGCCACCGAACCATCATGCGAAACGCGAACGGCTTTATCAATGTCGTCAACCATGACGACCCGACCGTTTGTGGCGGCAACCAGCTGCCGCGTTGTCGCAATGCCCGCCTGCAGATCCCGCTTTCCTTCGATGGGGCTTCCCACCGCCAGAAACACCAGTCCCACACCTCCCCGGGCCAGTCGTTCAACCGTCACCTGTGCTTCTTTTGTCTGCAGCGTCCATCCGTCACGCTCGTGGCGGAACAACAGGTCCGCGATCAGATCAACGGTGCATTCTTCAATGATTGTTTCTTCGGCAGGAGCAGCGGGTCCAATCGGTGATACCGGGCGGCTGCGGCCGATGAAGTCCTTTTCACGCCGCCCGTCGTGATCCGGGCCGCAGGACAGCAGTGCGATGCACAGAAAACCGGTTGTAACGTTCGAAGGCCAACCCATCGCGCGATCTATAACCGATATTCATCTGCCGATCCACCGGTTGACGCAGCCCGGCCCCATCAACGGCAAGCTGAATATGATGGCAATTTGGGCTTGTGAACGTAATATACGGGCGCATTGCCGCAAGGAGAACAAACGTGACGTTGTATAAAGGAAGAATTGACCCGGGCCGGAACGAATTGATGGATGCGTTGAACCGCTCACTCCCCGTGGATATCCGCTTTTTCCCCCACGACGTGAAGACAAACCGCATCTGGGCCGACGAGCTGACCCGCATCGGTGTGTTCACGCCTGCGGAGCACCAGGCCATCGACGACGCCCTCAACCGGATTTCCGCCCGCTGGGCCGCGGGCGAATTCGACACCATTCCCGACGATGAAGACATTCACACGTTGACCGAGCGCCTGCTGACAGAACTGCTCGGTGACACGGGCGCCCGCATTCACACCGGTCGTTCCCGCAACGATCAGGTTGCCTGCGATCTGCTGCTGTATCTGAAAGATGCGCTGGCGGAACTCAAGAGCCACACCATCGCCCTGATTCTGACCATCGCCGACATCGCGGAACGCCACGCGGAAACCCTTGTCGCGGGAATGACCCATGTACAACCTGCCCAACCGATCACCCTGGGACATTTTCTCATGTCTCTCTGTTCGGCTCTGTTGCGGGATGTCTCCCGGATGGACGATACCCGGAACCGGATGGACAGATGTCCCCTCGGCGCCGGCGCCATTGCCGGATGTGGCTTCCCCGTCGATCGGGAGCGCATCGCCCGGGAACTGGGCTTCCGTGAACCAGCAGACAACAGCATCGACGCCACGAGTGATCGAGATGCCGCCCAGGAATCCGCCTTTGTCTGCGCAGCCCTTCTCACGCATCTGTCCCGGTATGCGGAACAGTTCGTGCTGTGGTCCAACCCGGCCTTCGGTTATGTGAAATGGGCCGACACCTGGTCCACCGGTTCCTCCATGATGCCCCAGAAACGCAATCCGGACGCCATGGAGCTGGTGCGCGCCAAAGCCGCCCGGGTCATCGGCGATACGACAGCACTCCTCGCCGTCACCAAAGGCGTTCCCCTGGCCTACGCCAAGGACCTGCAGGAAGACAAGGAGGCTGTCTTCGATGCCCTGGACACGGCGCTGGTTGCCGTCCGCGTATTCAATGAAGCGCTGAAGACCGCCTGCTTTCTGCCGGACAGGATGCTGGCCGGACTGACCAGCGACATGCTCGCGACGGACCTGGCAGATGCACTGGTGACAACAGGTGTTCC
>JAKQNG010000068.1 GCA_029565915.1 Deltaproteobacteria bacterium | reverse complement strand
TGCCAAGATGCGGGCGGCCCGTGTCCTCTGGGCAAAAGTGGTCAAAGGACTGGGGGCGCGGGACCCGAAGTCACTCGCCCTGCGCACCCATTCCCAGACCTCGGGATGGACGCTGACGGAGCAGGACCCGTACAACAATGTTGCCCGCACCTGCATCGAAGCGCTGGCGGCGGCCCTCGGTCACACCCAGTCGCTGCATACGAATTCGCTGGACGAGGCGACCTCTCTGCCCACCGAGCATTCGGCCCGCATTGCCCGCAATACCCAGCTTTTTCTGCAGGAAGAAGCGGGCATCTGTTCTCCGGTGGATCCGCTTGGCGGTTCCTTTTATCTGGAATCGCTCACGGCGGCGATTGGGGAAAAGGCATGGCAGCACATGGGCGAAATCGAGGCCCTGGGCGGCATGGCGCGGGCCATTGAAACCGGTCTGCCGAAACGGCGCATCGAGGAAGCCGCCGCCCGGCGACAGGCGTGGATCGACTCGGGCGATGAGCCGATTGTGGGTGTGAACTGCCATCGTCACGAAGAGTGGTCTTCTGTTGAAAATCTGGAAGTGGACAACACGGCCGTGCGGGACAAGCAGATTGCGCGACTGGCACAGCTCCGGGCTTCGCGCAGCGAAGAAGCGGTACAGCGGGCCCTGCAGGCCCTGACCGACTGTGCGCGCAGCGGCGAGGGAAACCTGCTGGCGTGCTGCGTGGAGGCGGCGAAGGCCCGGGCGACACTGGGGGAGATGACCATGGCCATGGAGCAGGTATTCGGGCGACACCGGGCCACGGCGCAGACCCTGTCGGGGGTGTACAGCGGTGAATTCCGTGAGCGGTCCGCCATTGATGAACTGCTTCATCGGACCCGCCGATTCGAAGAAACCGAAGGGCGTCGCCCCCGCATCCTGGTGGCCAAGATGGGACAGGACGGCCACGACCGCGGCGCCCGGGTGGTGGCCTCGGCGTTTGCCGATTTCGGGTTCGATGTGGATGTGGGTCCTCTGTTTCAGACACCCGAAGAGACTGCCCGACAGGCGGCTGAAAACGACGTGCACATCATCGGCATGAGTTCTCTGGCCGGCGGTCACAAAACCCTGCTCAGTGCCCTCCGGGCGGAGCTGGAGCGTCTGGGGCGGGGGGACATTCTCGTTTCTGTCGGCGGTGTGATTCCCCGCAGTGATTACGATTATCTGTCGTCCCACGGCGCCTGCGCGATTTTTGGACCGGGTACGGTGATTACCGCTGCGGCAATGCGCCTGCTCGAGTTGCTCGAATCCCGTTCGCAGGCGGGTGCCCGCGCATGACCGATCGTCGCGCCACCGGTGCGTTGTCTGCTGCGGATTATATCGACGGTGTGCGCAACGGGGATCGGATCATGCTGGGGCGCGCGATTACCCTGATTGAGAGTTCTCTGCCGTCTCACGCGGCTCTGGCGACGGCTGTGCTGGATGGCCTCGGCATCGGTTCAGACAGCGCGGTCCGCATTGGCATCACCGGTGTTCCCGGCGTGGGCAAGAGCACCTTCATCGAAGCGCTGGGCTGTCATGTGATTGAACAGGGCCATCGGGTGGCCGTGCTGGCGGTGGACCCCAGCAGCGTTCGCACGGGCGGTTCCATTCTGGGTGATCGCACGCGGATGGAGCGCCTTTCGAGGGATGCGCGCTGTTTCATCCGGCCCACGCCGTCTGCGGGAACCACGGGCGGGGTGGCCCGTCGCACCATGGAGGCGATGATGCTCTGTGAGGCGGCGGGGTTCGACGTCATCTTCATTGAAACCGTGGGTGTCGGCCAGAACGAGGTGGCCGTGCGGAACCTGGCAGATCTGTTTCTCCTTCTGCTGTTGCCCAACGCGGGAGATTCCCTGCAGGGCATCAAGCGGGGCATCATGGAACTGGCGGATTGCGTGGTGGTCAACAAGGCCGACGGCGTCCACGTGGAAGCGGCCGCGACTGCCCGGCAGGAAACCGAAAGCGCCCTGGCGCTGCTGCAGCCGGCGACGGTGGGATGGCGGACCTCCGTGCAGGTGTGTTCATCCCTGGAGGGCACCGGCATCGCGGACATCTGGAAAACGGTCGGCGCATTTGCACAGCACATTCGCACCACGGGTCTGCAGCCGGAACGCCGGGCACAGCAGCTGCGCGACTGGTTCCGGAATCGATTGGAACAGCGGGTGAACGACGCGTTTTTTCACAACCCGGCCACAGAGCAGGCGCTGCCGGCAACGGAGCGCGCATTTGCCGAAGGGCGATGCCGCCTGAAGGACGGAATGGACGCCCTGTTGAAAGCGGGGTTTGAAGGTGCACTGGAAGAGCTGAAATGACCTTTGACGACGCATATGAATGGCTGCAGGCCAACAGCATGGAATGTGCCCGGCTGGCCTCGCTGGCGGAACTGGCGGCCTGGGATCAGCGGACGTATATCCCGAAGAAGGGACATGCGCACCGGGCGGAGCAGCTGGAGATGCTGGCGCGGCTGATTCATGCGCGGGCCACGGATCCCCGCATCGGTGAGTGCCTGGATGTGGCCGAACGGGATTGTCCGGCAGATCCGCTGCTGCCGCAGGCGGTGAATCTGCGGATGTGGCGACGCGCCTTTGATCGGGAAGTAAAGATTCCCGCATCCCTGGCAGCGGCACTGGCTGGAACGGCCGCCCGCGCGGAATCGGCCTGGGAGACGGCAAAAGGGTCGGGCGATTTCAACGGGTTTCGTCCCTTGCTGGCAGAAATGATTTCGCTCACCGCGCAGAAGGCCGACTGCCTCAGCACCGGCCATGAGCGATACGATGCGCTGCTCGACGAGTACGAACCCGGCGCCACGGCAGCGGGGATTGAAACGGTGTTTTGTGCGCTGCGCGGGCCGCTCATGAAGTTGACGGCCGACATCGCGGCGCAGGGAAGGGGAGCGGAACTGCCGGCATCGACGTATCCACTTTTTGCCCAGCGGCAGCTCTGCGCGGAACTGGTGGCGGCCATCGGCTATGACCTGCAGGCGGGGCGCATCGATGAAACCGTGCATCCCTTCACCATCGGCATCGGCCCCGGGGATGTGCGGATTACCACCCGCTACACGGAAGATTCGCCGACGCCGGGATTGTTCGGCTGTCTGCACGAGGCGGGCCATGCCCTGTACGATCAGGGGCTGGACTCCGTTTACTGGGGAACACCCATGGGCAGCGCCGTGTCCCTGGGCATCCACGAATCCCAGTCCCGACTGTGGGAGAATCTCGTTGGCCGGTCGGCGGCGTTCTGGCGCTGGGCGTTTCCCCGGGCGGCGGCGGCGTTTGACGGCCTGCGGGCGGTACCGGAGAGCGCGTTTGTGCGGGCAGTGAATGGCGTGCGGCCCGGCTTTGTCCGCGTGGAAGCCGACGAGGTGACCTACAACCTTCACGTGCTGCTGCGGTTCGAACTGGAACGGTCCCTTTTTCGGGGCGATCTGACCGTTGCCGATCTGCAGGGCGCGTGGAACGAAAAGATGCAGGCGTATCTGGGTCTGGTTCCCCGTCATCCGGGCGAGGGCGTGCTGCAGGATGTCCACTGGTCCGCGGGGCTGTTCGGCTATTTTCCCACCTACACCCTCGGCAATTTGTATGCGGCGCAGCTCTTTGCCGCTGCCGACAGCGCCGTCGGACCCCTGGAAGAGCAGTTTGCCCGCGGGGAGTTCGGCCCTCTGCTGGACTGGCTGCGCAAACATGTCCACCTTCATGGACAGCGCTTCACCGCAGAAGAGCTGATCACCCGCGCCACCGGCGCACCGCCGTCCCAGGAAGCGTTTATTTCCTATCTGACCCGCAAGTACACGGACCTGTACGCACTCGACAAAAATCGAAGCTGACCGCACATTTCAGGGGGGATCCCATGAAAACGACCATGCCATCGAATCCGATCTTCATTATCGCTGCCACGCTGCTGCTCGCACCAGGCCTGTCCACCATGGGCTGCAGTGGTGACGTCACGACGGGTGACGGTGAAACAGGTTACGATCCTGTCTCCACGGAAGGCTGCGCGACGCCCGTACAGGACGCCGTGGACACGGCTTCGTGGCCGGAGATCTTCATCGGGACCACGGCGGACGGCTGCAGCGACGGAGAAGGCGCGGGCACCGCCTCCGTACCTTTCTGCAATCCACACCTGGCGATGGCCAGCGTCACCACAGCGAAAACCATCGTGACCTTCCTCGATGGTGTGTACCGTCTCAGCGAGTTTCATCGCAGCGATGGCACCACCGGAGGGGTCTCACTGCCGCGTGTCTCTTCTTCGACCGCCGGGGAGTTTGTCGTCATCCGGGCCGCGGCCAACGCCCGTCCGGTGCTGGTGGGCAGTGTCCCGCTGTCCGGCGACTGGACCGAGTACAGCCAGAGCCCGCGCGTGTTTCGCACCAGCGTCTCAGGGCTGAGCAACGACGTGCGGGGCCTGTGGCTGCTTGACGGGGAGCTGGGTTTGGACACGCCGGTGAGGCGTCCCCGGCACGTGACGATGTCGATTGACGGGACCCGCTCCCACGCGGACGTCGCGAACCTCGCCGACGACGACGAGACGGGGTTCGCCGAGACCAGCATGACGGAGAGCGCAGAAAACCGGGACTTTACCTGGACCAAGGCCGACGAGAGCGGCACGAGTTGCTCCGACGCCAACGACGGCTGCTACGTCTATCTCCGCATCGACGACACCGCAATCGATCCCGGCACGCTCACGTTTGAGGCAGGGCAGTCCGCAGCGATGGGCGGGGGCTCGCATTACATGGTCATCGACGGGCTCCATACCCGTTTCACCCAGGCGCCGTCGGGGCAGAACTCCTCGGCCTGGTTTGAGGGGCTGGACCACGTGCTGATCCAGAACGCGAGCTTCGGCCACATCGCCAACAGCAACGAGAACGCCTACGCGCTGGGCATCTGGTTCAGCCAGGGCAGCATCATCCGCAACAATCAGTTCTTCGACGCGGCCTACTGGGGCGGTACGCCCAACAGCAAAGGCCTGACCTTCATGTGCGGCGGGCAGATCGAGCCGAACTGGGCATGCGGGAACGAGATCTTCCACATCCCGGGGGACGCCGGGATTGGCAGCAAGGGGGGCGAGGAGAATCTCAGGGTCATCGGCAACTACCTCCACGACTGTCAAACCTGTGTCCAGGTGTCAGAGCACCGCGATCAGGACGGCGAGGCCTACCCGGGAGGAGGCTGGCAAATTCAGCAGAACGTCTTTCAACGCTGCCACACCGGCGTGATGCTGGGAACCGGACATGAACCCCCCGAAACGGATGCGCCGCACCTCATCATCAACAACCTCTTCCTGGACAACTTTGCCGGAGTCAGGGCAACCCAGCGGATGAAGGCCGGCTCGGGCGTCCACAACAATGTCTTTCTGGGCGGCGCGCTGGCCAACTCCTGCGACGCGTACGGCACCTGCGGGGCGGGCGTCTACTTCTCGAACGGCTCCGGCGATGTCCTGGACTTTGATTTCGTCCTCGACACGCTGGGGCTGAAGCTGTCGCACAATCTCTATTTCGACCTCACATCGAGCCACGGCGCCAACCGTAACTGGACGCCGAACTTTGTGGTCTACACGCTCGACGAGTTCCGCAGTGCCTGGAGCGCCCTGAACCCCGAGGAGGGCTCACTGGACGCGGACCCGCAGCTGGATGCGGACAATGGGTACCGTCCCCTGCCGGGCTCCCCGGTGATCGGAGCCGGAGACGGCAGCTTCTATGACACCGCCCCGGTGAACATCGGCCCTCATCCGTTCTGAAGTTGATATTGGTTTCCGGACGGGCATGCGTGGGTTGCGCTCGTAGGGCCGGGGTTTATCCCCGGCCGCAAATCCGTCGTTCCCCTGTCTGCCGCGCCCACGAGGGGCGCGGTCAGGATGACCTGCGGTCAAGCCCGGCGGGCTTCCGATCCGTCGTTCCCGCGCAGGCGGGAACCCCTCATGGACTGCCTGCCTCCCCCTTTGCAAAAGGGGGTTGGGGGGATTTCGTCCTCATCGACGATTTCAAACGACCTTCCGCAATAAACTGCCCCGGCAGATTCTGCCGGGGGCGAAGCGGGATGGATGGGCGCTGCGTTGCAACCCCAGCCCGCGCAGATCCGGCGCGGGAATTGAAAAAAATACCCAAGGCAAAAACAGGCTAAAATGACAGAATGACAGGACCGTCCCCTTACGCCCTACCTTACGCCCTTCCGGTGGACAAATGGCCGTTGGGAGAGGGGCGACACGCGGTCCATGAGGGATTTCTGCGCGGAGATGACGGAGCTGCCGGGAGGCGGCGGGTGACGCGGTAAAGAGTTCAGGGAAGTGAATACTGCTTGAGGATGGGCCAGGCAATGGTGGCGTCGCCGTAATCATGGCCGCCGCCGGTCTTCGTGCACAGCATCACTTCGACGCCGTCTTCACACTGTGTAGAAGCGTACTTCTGACATCCGTTGCCGGCATCCGAGGCGCTGCCGGTGCAGTTATTGAGGTCGGCCCACTTTTCGAATGTATCCACCGCACCGAGGAAGGTGATGGGATGGTCGGCAACCATATCGGAATAGCCACCCTCGTAAGGGACAACCGGATCTGCCGTGCCGCGGAACGAAACGACCGTAATCGGCCGGGAGGGCGTGCAGGAGGCTTCGTTTTCTTCCACCAGGTCAAACGCCGCCGGCGCCACCGCAGCGAACTCGTCCGCCGCACGGCAGGCGAGGTGGTGGGAG
Source organism: Deltaproteobacteria bacterium (assembly GCA_029565915.1). Lineage (GTDB taxonomy): Bacteria > Myxococcota_A > Polyangia > JAAYKL01 > JAAYKL01 > JAKQNG01. Next base: position 14,129 of record JAKQNG010000068.1, on the reverse strand, counting down.
AGGCCGCCGCCCATGGAGAAGCCCACGGCGTAGACGCGGGAGCGATCGATGCAGGCGCGGGAGGCCACGTCGTCGATAATGGCGCGGGCAAAGGCCACATCGTCCGGCCCATCCACGCAGCAGGGCCCGATGTTCCAGGCACCACCCCAGGTGGGAATGGTCTTTCCGCTGGGGAATGCCATGACCACGCCTTCCGCATCCGTCACCGCGGGATAAGGAGAGGCGGTGCGCTCGTTGTCACCCGAGCCGCCGAGGGGATGGAAGTCGATGATGAGCGGTACGGGTGCGGTGCCGCTGTACTGGGTTGGTACGTGCAGGATGTAGGAGCGGGAGTCTCCTCCCACCTGGACCGTGACGGTCTGGTCGCCTGAAGTGGCCGTCAGTCCGTCGCAGCTCTGCTCTTCCGTGTCCACCGTTTCCGTATCCGGCGTATCCGTGTCCGTGTCCTCCGTATCCGTGTCCTCCGGCCCGTCTTCCGCAAAGAATTCGATCCAGTCCAGGTCGCCGTTGTAGGTGCCGTTGTCGGCGCTGACCAGATAAACGGTGTGCACGCCGGTGACCGCCGTCAGCGTGGCCTCCGCGCGCTGGAATGTCGTCCAGCTGCCGGTATTGGGAACAGAAATGGTCCCGATCAGCTCGCCGGCCGCGTCATCCAGCCGCACCTCAAAGGAGCCGCCGGCATGGTCGCTGGCGACATAGGCCGCCACGTTTGTGTAGCCGGTGAGGTCGATGCCCGGAAATGCCAGCCACGAAGCCGCGTAAAAATAGCCGACGATCTGTTCGCCATCCTTGAGCAGGGGAATGCTGTCCGCCCCGTCCTGCCCGGGCAGATTCGCATTGGTGCCGCCTTCCACCGCGCCGTTGCAGTCGCCCACGTCCGAACCCCAGGCACACTCGGCCTCAATGCGCAGCGGCTGCAGGTCGGCATCGCTGTCCGAATCGGTGTCTGTGTCCGAGTCGGTATCGCTGTCCGCATCCGAGTCGCTGTCGCTATCCGAGTCGGTGTCGCTGTCGCTATCCGAGTCGCCGTCGCTGTCGCTATCCGAGTCGCCGTCACTGTCCGCATCCGCATCCGCTGAGGGCGATGTCGAATTGCACCCGACAGCGCCGCAAATGAGCCAGAACAGCGCCAGGACAGAACCTGCCATCTGCATTTTTTTCATGTGTCACCCCGTTCTTTGACAAGAATGTTGATTATCCTGTTGGGTTCAGTGTGGATCGGACCGGAAAACCGGGGGGAAAATCCCGTTTCCGGACGGGCGCATCAAGGACGCTGACCTCATCCCGCGGGCGGCCCTCACCCTCCGGCCCGCGGGCGGCCCTCACCCCCGGCCCCTCTCCCGGTGGTCGAATGGACGTTGGGAGAGGGGTTACACACAATCCATGAGGGGTTCCCGCCTGCGCGGGAACGACGGATTCGCGGATTTTAAGGCCACCGGGATACATTCAACGAGAAGATCGAAACAGCGTTGACGAAAGCCATCAAAACCGGCGAACTGGTAAAAAGCAGAGAAGGAATCGGGAGGGTCAAATGAGCAATTCAATAGATTTCCGGCTCATCGAAGAAAAGTTCATGAAGCGCATGTGGGAGGTGGAGCGGTGAAGGATCAGGAAGCCTCACACGAAAACGCGAAGACGCAGAAGAATGTCATCCTGCCTGAGGGCGATTCGCTTTTTGACCGTGTCAGCTCCATCCTTGAACAGGCACGCGCCAATGTGGTACGGGCAGTCAACGCCAACATGGTGCTGGCCTACTGGTTGATCGGGCGGGAAATCGTTCAGGCGCTGCAAGGCGGTGAAAGCCGCGCAGAGTATGGCAAGCAGGTTATCGAGGAACTGTCCGGGCGACTCAGAAACCACTTTGGCCGGGGATTTTCCACAACCAACCTCCGCTATTTTCGCACCTTTTACACCGTCTATGCCGACAGGCTTCCGGAAATTCGCCAGATCGGATCTGGCGTTTTGGCTCCTGGTGCAATTTCCCAGATCGGATCTGGCATTTTGGCTGACATGACGGAGGCGATGGAGGCTGTCATCTCGCCAAGAGGTTTTTCTCCGGCGCTGGGCTGGTCGCATTATCAGGTGCTGATGGGCGTAGAGAACCCCAATGAAACGATTGCCCGATACTCCGTACTGAACGAAAACCGTCAGATATTCGCTTCCCAGTACATGCTCTATTTGCCGACGGAGGAGGAACTCAGGCAGGAAATTGAAAAAGAACGCAGACGGATAGAAGGATACGGGCTCACGCCTTGACAGATGACAGTTCCCGACGCGGGAAGCACGCCACCCATGAAGCAGCACCCGCACAACAACAGGAACCAAACCCCATGACCCACAGAACCTATGAATCCCTCCTTGCGGACATCGTTGCACTCCACGAGCAGAACGTCATCATCGTCCCGCAGGCGCGCAACCACGACCTGCTCTGCAACTACTGGCGCATGGGCCGCTACATTGTGGACGTGGAACAGGACCAACAGGCCCGGGCCGCGTACGGCGCAGGTGTCATCCGCCGGCTGAGCGAAGACCTCACCGCCAGGTACCAGAAGGGGTTCTCCCGCCGCATGCTCGCGTACATGCGGAACTTTGCCGTGGAATACCGGCAGGAGAACCTCTGCGCGGCCCTGACGTGGAACCACTACCTCGTCCTGCTGGGTGTGAAGGACAGAAAGCGCCGCAGTGCGCTGGAGAAACGGGCCATCCGGGACGGGCTTTCGAACAATGTTCTGCGCAGGCTGGCGGAATCGAAGGACCCCGCGCAGGTGGACCTCGATGCGGCGCTGGTGCCGAGGGCAGGGCGCGTGGGGATCTACAAGGTGCTGGATGTCCGCGAGGATGGGACCGTGTTGCTGGACTGCGGGTTTCGCAGCGAAATGGCCGTGGCTGCAAAGGGAAGCGCTGTGGCGGTGGGATCACATGTCCGCAGTTCCCTTGCACCTGTGGAATGCGGAGAGGGCGAGCGCTACTGCTACGACGGGGAAGTGATGGAGGTGGTGGATGGGGACACGCTGTGGGTGCGGATCAGCCTGGGGTTCGGGATGTTCCGACGGGAGCGGCTGCGGTTGCGGAGCGTCAGTGCGGCGGAACGCGGGAGCGAAAGTGGTGAAGCCGCCCGGGCGTTTGTGGCGCGGCGCATCCACCCCGGTACGGCGGTGCGCGTGCTGACCTACAACTGGGATGTGCACGGGCGGTATGTGGCGGATGTCTTTTACGGGAAGGACGGGAAATCCTTTCTGAATCGCATCCTGCTGGAGGCGGGGATGGCACAATTTGTGGACGCGCGGGGCTGATCGCCGGACGGGCAGCTCTGGCCCTCACCCCCGGCCCCTCTCCCGGTGGACAAATGGACGTTGGGAGAGGGGTGTTTGAGTTCCCGGACGGGCAGCTCTGTCGAGGACTGAACGCCGCTGGATGAGTTGCACATTTCGCATTCCAGCACTAATCTGGATGACTATATATTCAGGGAGGTTTCCATGAAGAACGCGCTCTGTGCATTGTGGCTTCTGGTTTGTGTGTCTGTGGCCTGCAGCGACGTTGGTGATGGGGACGAAGACACGGACAGCACGACGGATGTGACCGACACTGATACAGACACCGACTCAGATACAGACAGTGATTCAGATACAGACACCGACACGGACTCTGATACCGAAACCGTGGATACCGAGACTGTAGATACCGAGACTGTAGATACCGAGACCGTAGACACGGAGACGGTTGATACTGAAACGGTTGATACGGAGTGGACGACGATTCCGGCGGGTTCGTTCTGGATGGGAACGCCCGATGGGACGTGCCCGGAGGGCTACACCGGGAGCTGTACGTCGGAGCTCGGGCGCTACAGCGATGAGACGCTGCACTACGTGACGTTGACGCAGTCGTTTGAGATCATGCGCACGGAGGTGACGCAGGGCGACTTTGCGGCGGTGATGGGGTGGAACCCGGTGGCTCGTTACGACGCGGGCTGCAGCTACGGTTGCGGAGTGGACCATCCGGTGTTTTATGTGAGCTGGTGGGACACGGTGGCTTATGCGAACGAGCTCTCTCTGGATGAAGGCTTCAGCCCCTGTTATGTGTTGACCAACGTCGTGTGCGAAGACGCCACCAATGTCGGCACCGACTATCTCGATTGCATGAACGACACCGCAGGTGGGATTCTGAGTGCCACCCTGTCGCTGAACAGCGTGGCAACGCCCTACGCGTGCGAAGGGTACCGGCTGCCCACGGAGAGCGAGTGGGAGTATGCGATTCGGGCCGGGAGCAGCACGGCGTTCTACCCGAGCGACGGCAACGACGGGAGCATCACCCACACGGGCATGAGCCCGGTGGACCCGAACCTGGACCAGATCGGTTGGTTTGGTGGGAACAACGGCACGTCCGGGACGCCGGAGTACGGGACGAAGCCGGTGGGCGGGAAAGAGGCGAACGCATGGGGTTTGTACGACATGAGCGGCAACGTGTGGGAGTGGACGTGGGACTGGTATTCGACCTACCCGGCTGGGACGATCTCATCGCCAACCGTGGACCCCACGGGTGCAGAGTCAGCCTCCGACCATGCCGTCCGTGGCGGCTTCTGGCACAGCTACGCGTACGGCTGCCGTTCCGGCGTTCGCTACTACAACACGCCGGACGACCGCCACTACGGCTTTGGCTTCCGCCTTTCCAGGTCGGTTCCCTAGCGCACAATTTGTGGACGCGCGGGGTTGAATCCGCTATGGTCTCTTCATTCCGCACATGATGTTGTTTTCGAAGGCGATAGAATTGTGCATATATATGCACAGATGCAACGGGTGGCGAACTATGTTTCCGTGGTGTGATGTCGTTGTGCATCCGGACGCAGAATAGGCCCCGGTTGTCGTCCGTCCAATGACTCATGAAAGTGGCATCATCACTGGTACGGCGTTGGCGGTGGCTGTTCGTTGTCTGTGTCGGGGCGGCGGTGACGGCAACCGGCGCACTGGTTCACGCGGATGGCGAGGTCCTGCCCGGATATCGCTGGATAGCGGCGGCACACATTTCCGAAACCCTGGCGCAGCGGATTTCCCCGCCCGCGGGATTTGTCCGCGTGGAGGCGCCGGCCGGTTCGTTTGCCCGCTTTCTGCGACACATGCCCGTGCGTCCGGCGGGTACGCCGGTGCGGTTGTTCAACGGCGAGCCCAAATGGAACCAGTCCGTCCACGCGGCCGTGTTCGACGTGGATGTGGAACGCCGGGATTTGCAGCAGTGCGCCGATGCGGTGATGCGACTGCGGGCCGAATACCTGTTCAGCGCCGGGCGCGCCGCTGAGGTCTGTTTCAACAATGTGTCCGGCAGGCCCATGTGCTGGAGAGACCACCGCGGGGACGGGTTTCGAAAATACCTGTCCCGCGTGTTTGCCTTTGCCAACTCCCGTTCCCTTTACGAGCAGATGGAGAAGGTCCGTTCGGTGGACGGCATTGAACCCGGCCAGGTGTTCATCGAGCCCGCGCGCAACGGTCGCTACGGCCACGCCGTGCTGGTGATGGACGTGGCGAAGAATGCCCGTAACGAACGGGTGTTCCTCCTGGCCCAGAGTTACATGCCCGCCCAGGACATTCACCTGTTGAAGAATCCCTCGAATCAGGCGTTGAGCCCCTGGTACCGGCTGGATGACCAATCCCCTCTGGATACGCCCGAGTGGACGTTTCCGCCGGACAGCCTGCGCCGGTTTCCCTGACCAAACTGCTGTCAAACGAAGTTCGATTCTGCTAGCCTGTCACGAACGTGAATGAGGAGGAAAATCCCATGAAAACAGCATTGTTCATCTGGTGTTCCGGCCTGTTGCTGATGGCCTGCGGCGGTGCGGCGCCGGCTCCCCGGACCGGGGAGGACACCGCAGTTGCACAACCCGCGGAAGACCCGGCCGCAGGAGGGCAGGGCGCGCTGGTCATCGAGGAGCGGCCGCTGTTTCAGGTGGCGCTGGAAGCGGAGCTTTATGAAAAGTACCAGAGCATGGGGCTTCCCGATGAGCTGGGCCGCCTGCTGGCACAGACCCACGTGGAATTCAACATTCCTGACACGTTTGAGCTGGCCGCGTTCGAAGACAATCCCCTGTGGCAATACGACTGCGCCCTGAAGGCAAAATCGGGCAAGGTGGAAATCCGGTTCCGGGTGGTGAAAGGCGAACTCGCCCCTCCCGAAGGGGTGGCCGGCGCGGAGGGCATGGCGCCCGAAAAAATCATTGCCATGGACCTGATGAACGTGCTGATGACCCTGAACGGTGCCAACCTGGTGGCGGACATGCAGACCCATCCCGCCGAGGAAGCCCGCACGCGCTTCAACGCGGAGGCGTATACGACGGCGACGTTTGCGCCGGTGCCGGAGTTTGCTCCCTACGAAATCGGTTCGGCCGGGGTGTTCTACCGGCAGGGACTGGGAAAGGTGATTGTCATTTCGCTGCTGAACGGCATGAATGACCCCCAGTCCCGGACCGAGTGGGTGACCGGGGCCAATGCCATGCGATTTGCGGACCAGAAGGGTCCTCAGTAGGGAGGAGAAAGAGATGTCGCGAAAAACCTTGTGGATTATCGGTGGAAGTATCGCCGGCCTGTTGCTGGCGGCGCTGGCTGTGTATGTGGTGGTGTTCATGCCCCCCGACTGGCGCAGTGGTGTTGACGAGGCGGCAAAGGGCACGGAAGACGGCCTGTATCCGTGGATTGGCGCACGCAAGCCCGTTCTGGTGATTCACGAATATCTGGATTTCGACTGTCCGTTCTGCTCGATTGGCCACAAGGCCATCCGCAGCCGGATTGCCCGGCATTACGACAAGGTCCGTCTGGTTCGCCACGACTACGCGCGGATGCCCTGTGCGCCCAACAGTGCGCAGAAGAAGTACCGGACCTGCGAGCTGGTGCGGGCGGCCATCTGTGCCTCCGCCCACATGGATTACTGGGCCTGGAACGATGCGGTCATCGAAGCTCCCCGGGCGCGGCAGAAAGGCGCCGCGGACGGGTATGTGCCGGCCATGCGCGACCGGATGAAACTGCCCGCCGCGCAATTTGACCGCTGCCTGTACGACGATGCGACGATTGCGAAGGCCCAGAAAATCTATGAAGAAACAAAGAAAGCCGGTGTCCGCGCCACGCCCACCTACATGGTGAACGGCAGGAAGCTGCGTCATCACGAGCTGGTTGAACTGCTCAACGACTTGTAAGCATCTCCGCGATTCGCGTATTCAGCAGATGGATGTCCAGAGGCTTTTCGAGCACCGGCAGCTTTGTGCGCGCCATGTACCTGGAAACTTCCTGGTCGGACGCGCCACCGGTGATGAAGATGATGCGGCTGGCCAGTCCCTGATGCTGTCGCTTCAGCACCTCCGCGAGGTCGAGGCCGCTCATCTCGGGCATGAAGACGTCCAGGAGCAGCAGGTCGATTTTGCGTCCCGAGCGGATGATGTCCAGCGCTTCGGCCGCGCTGGCGGCGGCGAGGATGTCGTGCTCCTTTTCGAGAATCCGGCGGGTGGAGCGGATGATGGCCGGTTCGTCGTCCACGATGAGGATGGTTCCCCGGGGGGTCGGCAGGATGGAGTGGCTCGGCGGAGTGGATGGCGCCGGCGGGGCAATGGACTTCAATGTTTCGCCGTGGAGCGCCGGCAGGGAGAGGGTGAGGGACAGGTCTTCTTCGCGGACTTCGTAGGACAGTCGGGCGCCCGCACGACCGGTCAGGCGGACCAGCACCCCGTCCTTGTCGAGCTGGGACAGGAGGACCGACGGAAAATTGTACGGGCCGGCAGAGACGATGACCGTGCAGGTCACTTCGCGGTGCGCCCGCGCCAGCGAGATGTTCACCATGAGGATGCGGCCGGAGGCCAGCGCCGATTCGACCAGTTCGACGAAGATGAGGAAGAGCGAGCGGATGAGATAGTGACTGCGGCAGGTGACGACCAGTTCGCCGTCCGTGGGAGAATGGACACTGACGTTAATGCCGCGCTTGGCATAGAAGCGGACCGACGCCACCACCATGTCCACGATGCGGCAGAGGTCCACTTCCTCGGTGTCGCGGGTTTCCTCGGGGGCAAAGGCGCGCAGGGCGTCCGTCAGACCGCGGATGGTCTCCACCGCGCGGATGGATTCTTCGGTAATCAGGTCGGTGGCGTCGCCGGTGCCGAAGCGCTTGGCGTTCACGGCCATCTGTTCGGTGTTGTTGCGCAGGATGGTCACCGCGTTGTTGATTTCGTGGGCGAGGCCGGCGGAGAGGCGTCCCAGTGCCACGGTGGCTTCCATCTCGGCGCCCCGTGCCTGGTAATCTTCGGTGGGTCCGTCGAGGGAGGAGAGGGCCTTCAGCCCCATGCCGATGATTTCTCCCAGCAGTCCGAGCCCCTGCTGCTCGCGGGCGGATATGACGGAATTGCCGCGGACATAGAGAATGACAATGCCCTCCGGGGTCCGCGACGCCATCAGGGGGAGCAGGACCAGCGAGTAGTCCACCATCGAACCGTCCGGCAGCGCGTCCTTGACCACCACGTCGCCCCTGGCGAGGCGGCCGATGACCGAAGAGCGGAAAATACCTTTCAGAAATTCCTGGTCGAACTGACCGGCGGTGGCCGAGACGGGCCAGTCCGCCACCGCGCCACCCCACTCGATGGTGGCCGCGCAGACGGCATTGGACACTTCCGAGATGACCGCCATGGCGTCCGACAGCAGGTCCTTTCGGTTCTGGGCCCTCCGGCAGATGGCCGCGAGGCGTCGGGCGACGGGCAGCAGGTTCTGGGAGTCCGCGATGGACGATGAGGTGAAGTAGATGTGCCCTCCGCGGCTGCTGTCCGGTGACAGCTCCACGACCAGGTTGCCGTCCGGATTGCGGGTGATGCCGAGGCTGAGGGCCCGGGCAGTGGCGTCGATGCCGATGACGGAGGCGCTGAGTCGCGTATGGGTCTGTTCCCCCGCAGCAAGGGCGGTGAGCTCCTCGTCGAGGCGGGCGCGGAACTCGGGCATGAGGTGGTCCTTGAGGGGTTTTCCCACCATGATGGGCCCGGGGAGCCCGGCAACGGCGCAGGCCATGTCGTTGACGGACTGCACAATGCCGTCGGGGGTCAGAAAGATGTTGGGGCTCTGTTCCATGGGCTTCTCTTTATTTGTGCGCGTATTTGTGTAACATAGCGGATCATGAACCTGAATCCTAGCTCTATTCCGCGCAGCGGTCGCCCGGTGGGGCCCGTCCGGACGGAGGTGCAGCCATGCCCGAGAGAGCGTTTTTCTGTGCGGCGGCGTTTGTCTTCATCGCCGTGCAGGCATGCGGCAACAAGACCGGACGGTCCGATGGGACAGATCCGGTGGTTCACGGCGCCCCGGCGCAGGAGGAACCCGTGACACCCGACCGCGTCGCAAACGCATTTCCCGCCCAGGTCGCGGGGGCGTTCTACACCGCCTCGGCGGAAGAACTGCGCAGGGAGGTGGAGGGCTACATCGCCGGTGCGACCCCGCCTTCGCTGGCCGGACGCGATGTGGCGGGCATCCTGTCGCCCCATGCGGGGTATGTGTATTCCGGGCCCGTTGCCGGCGCCGCTTATCGCTCCGTGCAGGGAAGGGCGATTGCCACGGTGGTGGTGATGGCCCTGTCCCACCGGCGGGAAGCGGCCCGGGTTTCCCTGCTCGACCGCCCCGCTTACGATACGCCGCTGGGTTCGCTGCGGATTCGAACGGAGGTGGTGCAGGGGCTGCTCAGCGCCAGAGAAGGTGTTTTTGCGGTGGATGAAACCGTATTCCGCGGGGAGCACTCCCTCGAAGTGCAGCTGCCGTTCATTCAGGTGGCCCTGCCGGAGGCGCAGATTGTGCCCATCATCGTTGCTGTCCACGACGATGCGGTGCTGCAGGCCGCGGCAGATATCCTGTTCGATGTGCTGGGGCGCAAAAAGGATGTGCTGTTTGTGCTGTCGTCGGACCTGTCCCACTTCTTTCCCTACGACGAAGCCCGGGGCTACGACGAAACCAGTCTGCGCCTGCTGGAGGAATGGCACATCGACGAATGGGTGACCCACGCGTCCGCAAGCACGAAAGGAATGTGCGGTGTTCGCCCGGTGCTGACCTTTGTGCGGATGTTCGACAAATTCCCCGCCGCCTCCCGGGCGGTGACCCGGCTCGCCTGCATGAACAGCGGCGATACGGCGGGCGACCGACGACGGGTGGTGGGCTACGGCGCCCTGGCGTTCACCCTGTCAGAAGGCGAAAGGAGCGAAACCATGCCGCAGAAGGATTACGGACCGTACTCGGCGGATGACCGGAAAAAGCTGATGGCCATTGCAAAGGCCGCGGTGCGCGCCGCGGTGGAGGGTCGGCGGCCGGAGCTGCCTGCCGCGGATGGGCTGCTGGCACAGAAAGGGGCCGCCTTTGTCACGTTGAAGAAAAAGGGCGACCTGCGGGGCTGCATCGGACATGTGGTGGCGCGCATCCCGTTGCAGCAGTGCGTGGCAGAAGTCGCGAAGGCGGCAGCCGTGGAGGACCCGCGGTTTGCGCCGGTGGCGGTATCTGAGCTGCCCCTGCTGTCCTATGAGATTTCGATCCTGACCGCGCCGCAGCCCATCCGCCCCGAAGCGGTGGTGGTGGGCAGGGACGGTCTGGTTGTCCGGAAGGGTGGGTATTCGGGGCTCCTGTTGCCGCAGGTCCCCGTGGAATGGGGCTGGAGTCGGGAAGAGTTTCTGTCGCACACGTGCCGCAAGGCCGGTCTGCCCATGGACTGCTGGAAGAGTGCGGACGTGGAGCTCAGCGCATTCCAGGCCATCGTCTTCGGCGAAGACGAATACTGACACCTACATAAGCCTACATTTTTGCCAATAAATTGCGATCCCTTCCCGCGCCGGGCTACAATCGACGGCGCAATCGCGAAGGAGAGAGATCTCCTTTTCGCCGACGGCGGATCGCAGGGCAATGGCGCCCTGATCACCGCGTCATGTGAGGCGTATGAGCACACAGGAATCATTCCGGATTCTCTTCCGGGAACAATGGGTGGAGCCGTCTGGCGATTCCCATGGCGGCGGCAGCGTGGTGCGGTTCGATCCATCCCTCATGCACGGCGTGATGGATCTGGTGGTCGACGGTCGACCGCTGTTCGAACACTCCGGCGACGACGCGATCTTTTTTCTGATGCGGGATCTGCTGGCGGCCGCTGAACGGTTGATGTCCGGGGAGAGCATTGCCCGCGTCAGCTTCTATGAGACGCCCTTCGAGCTGGTGTTTCAGCGGAATGGCGAAAAGGTGTATCTCACCTTTTTCAAAGGCGGCTATTCACCGGAAGTCATTGTGAAGGATCGGCTGCTGCCGGTCCGGTCATTCCTGTCCGGCATTGCGGATTCTGCCGAAACGCTGGTGCGACAGACCTTTGAGATGGATCGCACGGTCGGCGACGATCCGCTGATCCGCTGGATGCAGGACGCGGTCGAGCGGGTAAAGAAGTACGCGCGGCGTCGCTCGTTCAAGGACGATGCCCCCGCTGTTGAGAGCACCGTTGTCGAAAGTTCACGCTGGTCCGCGCCGCGCACGGCGGACGGATTCTCGTTCGGCTTCCGGCTGCGGGCGACCGCCACGGATCTCCTGTCTCCGGGGCGTCTGTCGGGCAACGATCTGCATGCGCTGCTGTTCCGGGGGCAGTTTGTGGTGCACGCGCGGGAACGTCGCCGGGTCATGGGCGAAGGGTATCTGTTTCTCCAGGCGGAGAAGATGCTGGTGTCGTTGCGGAAACTGCTGACCGCGTGGGAAGAGGGCCGGCCCATGTCGGTGCGGCTGCTGGCCGAAGGCATTTCCATAGCCCTCAAGCTGTCGGGGGACGACAGCCTGCAGGTGACGCTGGCGAGTCATACCGACGAAGAGTCGATTATCGTTCTCAACGACTTAAGCCCGTGGCGCTATGCCGATGCGGTGCTGGGCGTCTGTCGGGAGATCCGGCGGGCCATCATTTCCAGGTCGCCGACGCAGCGCCGCAACATGCGGGTGGAAACCTTTGCCCGCGATGTCCGGCAGTTGTCCGCCATGGTCCGGGAGCTGCGGCGTGGCGCGTTGATCAACGAGAATCCCGAACGCTACCGGGATGAGCTGTCCCTGTCCACCCGGCGGGAATCCGCCATGGAAATCGCCCGCTCCCGGGCCCTCGCGTTCAAGGAGCGATGGCATCTGGAGGCGGAAGGCCTCGAATTGCGGGGCACCATGCTGTGCGGCAGTGTCGCGGTGGTGTCCGCCCACGGGTACATGCTGGGGGTGGAAGTGGATTCGGGGGCGGTGATCTGGCGGCGGGACACGGATCGCGGCGATGCACGGCTGCAGGTGGCGGGGCGGGACGGTTTTGTCCGGGTGGCCCAGAGCGGCGCGGTGGACATGATGGATCTGCAGACGGGCGTGCTGCGCTGGCGGACGACCCTGGCCCCCCGATCCGGCGGTGCACCCGTGGTGCTGGTGGTGGATCAGGGGCCGCTGCCCGCCATGGTCATCGCCGTGGAGGAAGACCGCAACCTGGTGGCCCTCGACCTTCGCACCGGGGAGATCAAGTGGCGTTATACGGTGATGCGGGGAGGAAGGTTTTCCCTGCGCAAACACGGGCGGCTGCTGTATGTGGCCTCCGGCGATACCCAGCTTTCCGCCATCGACCTGGAAGACGGTTCTCCCGTGTGGCGCTATCCGAGCCGCACGCGGTTCTACCATCCGCCGGCGGTGGAGAATCACCGGCTGTTCCAGGTGGGCGGGCGCATCGGCCGCACGGACGGACGGTTGTTCGGCATCGACGCCTATACGGGGGTCAGCCTGTGGAGCGTGGAGCTGAAGGGGCAGGCGCTGGCCGGTCCCATTGTCGCGGCGGACACGGTGCTGGTTCCCGTGCAGCGGAGGAACAGCAGCGACCTGCGCGCCTTCGACGCGACGACGGGGCAGGAACTGTGGAAGATGCCCTGTGACGGATGGGCCCAGTCCTGCTCGCTGTTGCCCCTGGATCGGCAGTTCATCGTCAACCTGGCGGGAGGGACGGTGCAGTCCATCCATGCCAAGACCGGCGAGGTGGAGTGGCGGACCGTGCTGGGGCCCGTGTGTTCCGATGATATTCCGTTGTCCCTTTCCGTGTGCCTGCGGGGAGGTGCCCTGTTCGTGCCCGCGGATACCGTTTACGTATTGAATCCGGAGAACGGGCAGATCATCCACTGCCTGGGCGGGGATCCGCCGGTGCCCGACCTGATGAACGTCCATCCGGACTGCTCTGTCTTTGTCGCGGAAGAAAGCGGCCACATCGGTCTCTACAGCGTCGCCCGCAGCTTCACCCTCGTCCACGGGGGAAAGTAGGTCCCTTCCTGTCTATTTTCTTTCGTTCCACTGCCGGAGATTCGAACAATTAGGGTTGGACCTAGGGGAAACTACTCATGCCGGCAGTCCGGATCCGTGTCAGGATGAAGCCATCACTTCGACGCAGAGCAATGCGTTTTCAACAAAGGAAGGATTTCATGAAATTTCTTCAGCTGCTTCTACTGATTCTGCTGGTCATGGCTGCTTCGGCCTGCAAGGAGGACGATCCGGCCGATTCGTCCGACACCGACACGGATACCGATACGGATACCGACACCGACACGGATACCGACACCGACACCGACACGGACACGGATACCGACACGGATACCGATACGGACACCGACACCGACACGGATACCGACACCGACACGGATACCGACACCGACACCGACACGGATACCGACCGGGACGCCTGTGCGGCCGATGCAGCCGAAACGTATGAGGAAGATATCAGTGCCTGTTCCGCTGAAGCGACGGACTATCTGCCGGCGGCTCCGGACGACGACACCTGGGATGCCTGCATCACCGATGACAATGCCTGGCACCGCATCGAGGAAAGTGTGTCCAGCATTGCGCGGGTCGAAGCCTATGACGCCGTCGGCGCGTTGCTGTGGAACAATCCGGCGGTCCCTTCGGCACAGGACTTCATCGACGCGCGGATTCTCCTGGACGCGGAGGAAGGCCTCGGTTCCCGGGTGGATCGCCGCTATGACGTGCACTATGCCCCTCCGGGAGATGGTGCGGCGTGTGACGAAGAAGGGGTTGCCGAGCTCCATCCCGATTACTGCGTGGGCCCGGCCCTGCTGCGCCCTGTCCTCAATGACGCCTTCGTGGCCGGCGCCGGCGGCACGG
>JAKQNG010000030.1 GCA_029565915.1 Deltaproteobacteria bacterium | reverse complement strand
TACCAATACTGGAAAGTGACCGGCGATATGCCGTCGTACCATCCCTCGTGCGGTAACTGTCCGGTCGAGCACATGGAGCACCACTACCACGATGCCGCCGCCTTCTGCAAAGCGGTGGGGGGACGGCTGCCGAGCGAGGCGGAATGGGAATATGCGGCGCGCGCCGGGACCGATACGCGCTACTACTGCGGCGATGATGCCGCCTGTCTTACCGAGATCGCGTGGTACCGCGACAACAGCGCGGTGGCCGACAATACACTGCATCCCCATCCGGCGGCGCTCAAAAAGCCCAACGCATTCGGGCTGTACGATATGTCGGGCAATCTGCAGGAATGGACGGCCGATTGTTCGCATGTTGATTTTACGGGGGCGCCGGTCGACGGGAGTGCGTGGATGACGGGGGGCGACTGCGCCCAGCATGTGTTCAAGGGGGGGAGTTACAACGACGATGCGTGGGTTCAGCGGTCGTCGTGGCGGTACTGGGATTTTCCCGATATCCGGGGGATAGCGGACGGGTTCCGGTGTGCGCGGGATGCGATTCACCGGCAAAAGTAAAATTGACATGGTTCTATGCTGACTGGATGCCCACAGCGGAAGCCGTTTTTACGTGGTGAAGCGGAAGAGGAAGGTCAGCAGGGAAAGGGAAAATCAGAGGTTGCAGTTGTTCGTCGCCGGTGCACCCCGGCCGGGGAAGAGTTCCGGTTCGAGGCGGGCGAGTCCCGGACAGGGTTCTCCCCGCAGGGCGGAGATGGTCTGTTTCAGGGACTGCTCGGTCTGTTCGCCCAGCAGGCGGGCGGCTTCGTTCCCGTCGGCATCTAGGAAGATGAAGGTGGGCACGCCCACGAGTCGGTAGGTGGATGCCAGATGCCGGTGTTCCGGTTTCGAGATATCGATGGTCCTGACCCGGACGCCCTTTTCATCGCACTGGTCAACAATGGAAGCGACCACGGGCTTCATCTTCTCACAGACGCCGCAGTCTTCCTTGTACAGCTCCAGCATGACCGGCATTCCATCCCGACCGGGCACCCCGTCCGTGGAAACCCGACCGGGCACCCCGTCCGTGAATCCGGTCCCGGCCACCGACGGGGCCGGCGACGGCGGGGACGACGGCGCGATGTCGATCACCATGAGGCCCGCGATGAAGAGCAGCAGCAGGCCGATGGTCCGCTCCACCTTCGGCAGGTGGGGTGACAGCTTCGCGATGAACCGGGTTCCCGCCTCCGCGAAGAGGGCGACCAGCAGCAGGGGCAGGGCGAAACCCAGTCCGTAGACCCCGAGGTACAGGGCCCCGGCCGCCGGACTGGCCGCCGCGGACGCGGTGTAGGTGAGGATCGTGCCCAGCACCGGACCCACGCAGGGGGACCAGCCCGCCGCGAAGACGATACCCATGATCAGCGCGTTCAGGGTGGCAAAGCGGGTCTGCAGGCGGGTGTCGTCCGCTTTCATGATCCGGTCGAGGAACGGCACGCGGATGACGCCCATGAATTTGAGGGCAAACAGGGTAATGAGCGCGGCGCCCGCTGCCTGCATGGCCATCCGGTGGTCGATGAGAAAACCGCCGATGGCGGATGCGCCCAGTCCCATCAGCGTGAAAACGAGGATGAACCCCGCCGAAAAGAACGACGCGCGCACGAGTACCGCCCCTCTTCGTCCGGTGCCGGAAAGATCACCGCCCGTCAGGGCCGCGAGGTACACGGGAATGAGGGGCAGCACGCAAGGGGTGACAAAGGTGAGCAGCCCGGCGCCGAAAATGGTGATGAGGTCGAGGGTCATGGTTCAGCGGGAATCCGCGTCTCCGTCCACGGCCTCTTTTGACCGGCGGGCGCGGTCCTCCTCCTGGCGCGGCGGGGGCACGCTGCAGGCGCCGGACATGCAGGTGGGAATGCCCAGCTTGGGCAGGATCCACAGCTGCAGGGCAAACCACACAACAATGAAAATGGTGTAAATGGCAAATTCGTTCATGCCGTTTCTCCTTGTGTCACCACGCGGCCGAGACGCCCATCAGGCCGCCCCAGGCAGTGGAAATGAAGGGGTTGGAGGTAATCGGACAGGTGCCGGATGCGCAACCGATGGTCGCGTACCAGGCGAACCCCGCCGCCGCTCCCAGGGAGAGTCCCAGTGCCCTGCGGATGACCCGCCGCCGCTCCGGGGTGATGGTCTGCCATCGGCTCTTCATGGTTTCGATCATACGGCCTCCGCGTTCTCGCCGGGTTTCTGACCCAGCAGGTCTTCGTCGATGATTTCTTCAAAATAGTGCTGCCCGCGCACGCCCACCACGCGCTCCACCACGTTGCCATCCTTGAAGAACAGCAGGGTGGGAGTGCCCCGCACGCCGAGCTTTGACAGGGCCTTTGGCGCCGCCCCCGCGTTGAGCTGGGCGATTTTCACGCGGCCCTCATACTTGCAGGCCAGCCGTCGGATGGTGGGCACGAGCTGCATGCAGGGGGCGCAGCCGTTGGACCACACGTCCACCACTACGGGGATTTTCGACCGCCTCACCTCGTCCACGAAATTGTTGTCGTTCAGCGCCACGGGCTCCTTTTCGCAATCCCCCGTGATGCCCAGCCAGTTCAGAATACCCATGGTCCCGTCCTTCCTGTTTTGTCTGTCCCGTTCGGACCTCTGTTCCGTTCATGACAAGGAGCCATCGGGAAGGGAACCGGTGTCAACCGACGCGTTCAAAAGCTGCAAAAATGGATGCCGGTGACCGGACGATGACCATTGCGAGACGGTTTCCTGACAATGGCCGGCTACAGTGGGGTCATGGCACACACATACCAGTTCGAATCCCAGACGGTCGGCGAGGAAATCGCCAACAGCATCATCCACGGCGTCGGCGCGGCCCTCGGCATGGCGGGAACGGCGGTGCTCATCGTGTCGGCGGCCCTGGACGGATCGGCCATCCGGGTGGTCAGCTTTTCCATCTTCGGGTTTTCCCTGATCCTGCTGTACCTGGCTTCCACCCTGTACCACGGGTTGCCCCACTCTGCGGCCAAGCGCGTGTTCCACGTCATTGACCACAGCGCCATCTACCTGCTCATCGCGGGCACCTACACACCGGTGACCCTGGCGGCCCTCGGCGGCGGCTGGGGATGGACCCTGTTCGGCGTCACCTGGGGATTTGCGGCCATCGGCATGGCGGCCACGGCCTGTTTCTTCGAAAAAGCGCGCTACTTCAACCTCACCTTGTACATCGCCATGGGCTGGCTGATCGTCATCACGGGGCCCCGCCTCCTTCTGGCCATGAGCACTACGGCGCTGTTCTGGCTCATCGCCGGCGGCGTGCTTTACACGGCCGGGGTCTATTTCTACCGTTCGATAAAGAAGTTCCACCACGCGTGCTGGCACCTCTTCGTGCTGGCCGGAAGCCTCTGCCATTTTTTCATGATGTTCTGCATCTGAGCGGCCGCCGGCGCGCCGCAGCGGTTCTGGCTGTTTTCGATAAAAGAGATGGACAGAATATTTCCCGCGCGCCTTCGTGCAGTTTCCGCCTATACTGGAATCGAGGGGGCGAAAGGATATTCGATGCACAACGTACTTAGTTATTTTTTTCTGGTTCTTCTGCTCGCGTTTTCCGCCGCCTGCGAAAGTGACTCCCGGGGGTCGACCACGGATGGTGACAGCGACACGGACAGCGACAGCGATGCGGACAGTGACAGCGATTCGGACAGCGACAGCGATTCGGACAGCGACAGCGATTCGGATACGGACAGCGACAGCGATTCGGATACGGACAGCGATGCGGACACGGACAGCGACAGCGATTCGGACAGCGACAGCGATTCGGACAGCGACAGCGATTCGGATACGGACAGCGACGTGGACACGGAGTTGCCCACCTGCGACAACTGGCCCTCGGTGACCGGCGGCACCCATGGATGGGCTTCGCGGTACTGGGATTGCTGCAAGCCCCACTGCGCGTGGATTGAAAACGTCGACCCCCAGACCGAAGAAAACATGGCGAAGGTCTGCGACGTGAACGACGCGGAGACGATTCCCTGGATTTCCAAGGATCAGTGGTCCACCCAGTGGAAGCCGAGTGGCTGCAACGACGCGACGGGCGTGTACACCTGTACCGACATGACGCCCTTTGCCGTGTGCGACAAGGTGTCCTACGGTTTCGCGGCCGTTCCCCTGTCGGGCCCTCAGGCCTGTCAGAAGTGTTTCCAGCTCGATTTCGACGGCAGCAACAACAACGTGCAGTACGGCGCCACGCCGGACGCGGGGTCGGTTTCCCTGGCGGGGAAGCACATGATTGTCATGGCCTCCAACACGGGCGGCGACGTGGGCACCGGCCAGTTCGACATCATGATTCCCGGCGGCGGGCTGGGCGCCTTCAAGGACGGCTGCGGCCGGCAGTGGGGCGTGGATGTGAACAATACCGCGCTGGTGGGTGAGGCCTACGGCGGATTCCGCACGTCGTGCATGAACTCCCTCGGCTATCAGGCCACCCTCGATCAGATGAAGACCTGCGTGCGCGACAAGTGCAACGCCCTGTTCGGCACCGACGACAAGTTCGCCAAACTGCTGCGGGGATGCCTGTGGTACGTGGACTGGTACAACACGGCGGACAACCCCACCTTCACCTACGCCGAAGTCGACTGCCCCCCCGAGCTGCAGGACCTGTACAACTAGCGGTTCCGTTCCCGGAGACGGATGATGCAGAAAAAGTAGACATTTTTAAACTTGAAGTTTAAAAATGTCTGAAATGATTCACCGACGTATTGAACCGGAAGTATTGCGATGTGAAGAAGAATACCCGGTGCTGACCATCATCGGTCCCCGGCAGTCCGGCAAGACGACGCTGGCCCGCATGGCCTTTCCGCAACATGCGTACGTGAATCTGGAGCATCCCGAACAGCGTCAGCTGGCAGTGGCGGATCCGCGGACATTCCTGGCGCGCTATCGGGCGCCGGTGATTCTTGATGAAATCCAGAACGTGCCCGAACTCCTGTCCTGGATTCAGGTCGCTGTCGACGCACGTCCCACTGACAAGGGACTGTATGTGCTCACGGGCAGCCATCAGATGAAGCTCCGGGAAGAGGTTTCCCAGTCCCTGGCCGGACGAACGGCGTTGCTGACGCTGCTTCCATTCACCATCGAAGAGCGGGAGTCGGGGTATGGCCGCCTGCCGGAGCGGGAGGATTTGATGCTGAGCGGCCTTCTGCCGCGCATCCACCAGGAACAGATCCGGCCATACCGCGCCTGGCAGGATTACTATCGGACCTATGTGGAACGGGATGTGCGGCAATTGCGCAATATCGGCAATCAGGCGGGGTTCGAACAGTTCGTGAAGATGCTGGCCGCGCGGGTCGGCCAGGAGGTGAACCTGCACAGCATCAGCAACGAACTGGGCGTGAGCAGTCCAACGCTGCGACAATGGTTGAGCGTACTTGAATCCTCGTTCCTGGTGTTCCGGCTGCCGCCGTTCTGGCAGAATTTCGGAAAGCGGATTACGAAGTCGCCCAGGCTCTATTTCCTGGATACGGGGCTCGTGTGCTATCTGCTGGGCATCGAAACGGCCGCGCAGCTGGCCAGGGATCCCCTGCTGGGCAATCTATTCGAAAACATGGTGGTGATGGATTTTTTCAAATATCGCCACAATCTGGGAAAGACGCCCGACCTCTATTTTTTCCGGGATCACAATCGCAGCGAAGTGGATCTGCTGGTGCCCGTCGATGGCGGTGAAATCCCCGTCGAGATCAAGTCGTCCCGCACGTACCATCCGTCGTTTGCAAAAGGGATCGCGTATTATCAACGGATTTCGGGCACGAAGAAGAAGGGGATGGTGGTGTACGACGGCGAACTGGAATTTGAAGCCGATGACATGGTGACCACCAATTTCCGCAACATGTTTGCCCGTCTGGAACAGATGGCGTTGTAAAAAACGGCCGGATCATTCATGGCCTGCAGGTGTGGCTGGATTCATTGTTCCGGTGCTGCTCCGAACGATAAGCAGTAGCCCGGCGTATCCGGTGTGTTGCATTCCATCCCGCAGCCACAGACATTACCAACTGAGCAGATGCCGGAATCGCAATCTGAAGCGGTCCAGCAGCGCCCTTCCTCCAGGGTCAGTGGATCCTTGCAGACGGATACCGCTTCATCGGCCGGCACAGCAGAGGCTATCTGTGCGCACACCAGGTCCGGATTCTGACAGGCACAGCGTTCTGAGCAGCAGTCGGACGACGCGGGCTGGTCCGGTCGGTCCACTGAATAGACGGTTTCGATGCAGGATGCGTCGGTGTCGCTGTCGGTGTCGCTGTCGGTGTCGGCATCGCTGTCCGAGTCGGTGTCGCTGTCGGTGTCGGCGTCGGTGTCCGAGTCGGCATCGCTGTCGGTGTCCGAGTCGGCATCGCTGTCGGTGTCCGAGTCGGCATCGCTGTCGCTGTCGGCATCGCTGTCGCTGTCGGCATCGCTGTCGCTGTCGGCATCGCTGTCGCTGTCGGCATCGCTGTCGATGTC
>JAKQNG010000011.1 GCA_029565915.1 Deltaproteobacteria bacterium | reverse complement strand
ACGATTCAGCTGTTCATGCAGAGACTACAAGGGCCCCTGCTTCGCTCGTACTGGATGCTCTGTCAAAGGACTGACAATCGCGTCATTGATTCCGTCTTTCCTGTTGACAGGCTTCTTTATAGACGGTCCTAACTTGTTTCCAAATAGCTTGATCTTCGATGCAACACCGGACGCCAAGCGGGACGATCCCTGCGGTTCGGTTCCTGCGGTCCGGCGGGGAAGTCCGGCGGGCCCTGCTCTCCAACCCGCGGCTGCGGCGGGACCTGATCACCCGGGTGCTGAAGGCCATGCCCGGCGCGGAACTGCAGCCGAGCGGGACGGTCCTAACTTGTTTCCAAATAGCTTGATCTTCGATGCAACACCGGACGTCAAGCGGGACGATCCCTGCGGTTCGGTTCCTGCGGTCCGGCGGGGAAGTCCGCCGGGCCCTGCTCTCCAACCCGCGGCTGCGGCGGGACCTGATCACCCGGGTGCTGAAGGCCATGCCCGGCGCGGAACTGCGCCTCGTCCCGAAACAGACCTCCTATCCGGCCGCCGTGCGGGACGCGGCAAGGAAACTCCTCTCGCGGAGTTGACGGAGCCACTGCCTGCGTGAAAAGGGACCGCATTTTATGAGCCCTTTTCAAACCACAGGGTACTGACGGAAAATCAGGTATTCAAACAAAAGGATCTCCACATGAAAACGGCAGTATGGCTCCTCTGGTTGCTCGCGGGAATCGCCGCGATGAGTTGCACGGAAGATGAAGGGACGGATGGCAGTCCTTCCGACAGCGATGCCGACAGCGATGCCGATTCTGACAGCGACTCGGACAGCGACTCCGATTCGGACAGCGATGCCGATTCCGACAGCGATGCCGATTCCGACAGCGACTCTGATTCCGACACCGACACGGATGCCGACACGGACACGGACTCCGACACGGACATGGACACCGACTCCGACAGCGACACGGACACCGACTCCGACACCGACACGGATGCCGACGGCGACTGCGCCAACATCGTCAGCGGCGCCAATCCGGACCGGGTGTGCATCCGCGGCAAACAGTATTACCTGAACGGCATCAACGTGGCCTGGGACCAGTGGAACGGCGACCTGCTCACCTACAACCCCGCGGCGTTCAACGGGATGTTTGCCAACCTGCACAGCATCGGCGCCAACGCCATCCGCTGGTGGTGGTTCATCGACGGCTCCCAGATCACCTACAGCGGCAACCTTGCCCAGCCCCTTGACCAGGCGATTTTTACCAACATGGACACGGCGTTTGATGCAGCGGCCGAAAACGGCGTGCTGATCATGCCGGTGTTTCTGTCGTTTGACATCAAGAGCGCGGGCCGCACGTTTCTGGTGACCGACGACGCGGCGATGGACGCGTTCATCGACAACGTGGTGAAGCCACTGGTGGCGCGCTACAACCGTCATGCAGGACTGGGCTTGTGGGAGATCATGAACGAGCCCGAGTGGTTGCTCAGCACCGAGACCGGTTCCGTGACCATGGCCCAGATGCAGCGGTTTCACGGCAAAATGGCCGCCGCCATTCACGACGCCGACGAAACGGCCATCGTCACCACGGGCAACGGCATGTTCAAATACATGACCGACGGCGGAAACGCATTTTCGGACGAAGCCCTCATGGCTGCCGCCGACCACAATTCGCTGGCGTATTTTGATGTGTTCCAGACCCACTATTACGGCTGGCAGCACGGCGACGGCTGGAGCTATGAACCCTGGATAAAAACGAGCAACGAGTGGCTGCCCGAAGGCCGTCCGCTGATTATCGGAGAGTTTCCCTGCAGGGGCGAAGACGGCAACTGGACCCCGATGGAAATGCACGTCGACAGCGTGGAGCTGGGTTATGCAGGCACCTTCTGCTGGGCCTATTTTGACAACCGGGAAGACCACGAAGGCGACTGGGACGATGCCAAAGGACCGATGGAGGCCATCTCCGCACTCATTCCCGACGCCATGACCGGCGAGTAGACCAGCCCTTTTCTGCCCTTTTCCCGCCCGGGTCGGACACCTCGATTAAGGTCAGGAACAATTTTCAGGACCGCATTATTCAAATCCGCTTTGGATGGATGCTTCCGGAAGCATATGATGCGCTGGAGCGGAGATTATTCCCACAGAGGTTCTCATCGACCAGCGTCCCAGGATTGTTCCGCCGTACACGAACGGAAAGGGGTATGAAAGATGCGCACGGACCTGATGCTGTTTTCGCTGGAACCCGACGGTGAAGAAAACCTTGCCATTCGCCTGATGGCCGGCGCGGCAGATGACGCGGGATTCCGCGTCCGGATGGTTTCGACACCGGACCGGAAATCCGGCGCACCCATGCTGCGCAAGGCCTTGCGCCGACAGCCCCGGGCACTGGGCTTTCTCCTGAAACCGCCGTCCAATTCCCTGTACGAATTCACGCTGGCAAAACTCGCGCGCCGCTCGGGCTACCGGGGATTCATCTTCTGCTGCGGCTCCCTGGCCACGCTGCAGACGGACTGGATTCTGTCGCACATTCCCGAGGTCGACGGCATCCTGCGCTACCATCCCCACGAACCCCTGGTCCGACTGCTGGCCGCGCTCCGCAACCGGACCGACCTCTCGGAGGTTCCGTCCCTGGCCACCCGATCGCTGCGGAACCCACCGGCACTACAGGAAACGCGCAACTGGCGGGCCATCCGGTCCGGGCACCGAGCCATCATGGGCATTCCCACCGCCCAGGTGCTCTCCAGCGACGGCTGCAACCACCGCTGCGACTACTGTACCCACTCCGCCCTGTCTGACCACCTGCAGCGAGAATCCATGCCGGCGGAAACCTCGTCTCTTCCCGGCGCGGGCAACCGCCACCGACGGATGATCCGCAGACCCGTGGACGATTTCGCCGACGAAGTGGCCGCGCTCTACCACCGGAAGGGCGTGCGTTTCTTTCACCTGGCGGATCAGAATCCCGTTCCCGACCGGGAAGCCGACGCACTGCAGTGGATCGCGGAACTGAAGGCCGCACTGGCGGCGCGGAACGTCATGGAGCCCTGTTTCAGCCTGCTTACCCGGGGAGATGCCCTGACGCCGCAGGTCATCGACGCCCTCGCGGACCTGGGACTGATGAAAACCCTGATGGGACTGGAATCCGCCGGCAATGACGGCCTCGCCCAACTGGGACGCACCGGGGACAGCTTCCACGGCATGGCCTCGCTGGAACACCTCATCGCCCGGGACGTCATCGTCCACTGCAACTGCCTCATCCTGCACCCGGACAGCAGCGCCGCGTCCATCCGCTCGGAACTGCACGGTCTCGAACACATCCACCACGCGGTTTTCGATGCCGTGAAGCTGCGCTCGTACAGCGGAACCGAAACCTACCGGCGCCTGCAGCGGGATCACCGACTGATCGGCGGCGGTCTGTTTGCCTCTTTCGGCATCGACGACCCGATCGTCCGAAGCTTCGGCATCGGACTCAACCGATTTCGCAAAGAAGTGACCGGCCCCGTGGACCCGGCGTTCCGCCTCAACGATCTCCTGATCAGCGCCCACCTGTATCGCCGCTTCGGAAGAAACGGCGAACGCGCGGAATCGATCCTGTCCGATGTGTGGGAGGCGGTAGAGCGGGTCAACCGGTTCCGGCAGCGCACCCTCGGATATCTGCTGGATGCGGCGGAGAATTTCCGCTCGACGGATTTCACCCTGCGCATGGCCGCCCGTGAATACGCGGACCTGTCCGCCCTCCTCGACCGTCTGGCCCTGCGGCTGGAGGAGCTGGATGACGGATGTCGAGTGGGCACGTTCTATCGCCAGATGGCCTCCGCGGCCGTGCTGATCATGGCCGTTTCCATGGGCAGTGCGTGCGATCGACTCGAGAAGGGGGACCTGCGGGATTCGGAGTCTGAGGGTTCGTCTGACGACAACGGGGACACGGACAGCGACACCGGCAACGACGCCGACACCGACGCCGACACCGACACCGACGCCGACACCGACGTCGACAGCGACGCCGACAGCGACAGCGACGCGGACACCGACACCGACGCCGACACGGACACGATGCCCTGCGGTCCCTCTGCCGTCGAGGAAGCAACGGCGGATCTGGGCTGGCAGGCTTCGATGAACTGCGGCGCCATAGGCGGACCCGACACGATCCGGGTCACCCTCGATCCCGACGGATACGTCACCGCCGTGGAATTGCCCCCCGGATGGCAAGGCGAAACCGCCGACACCCTGAAAGCCTGTTGCGAAGAAATCCTGATCGGCGAGCAGTTCCCCTGCCTCGAAGGCACCATCCCGGTGGAGCTGACAACGATTGTCATTCTGGAGTAGTCCAACCAATTGACAGCCGATGAAACCATGGTTATGACTATGGTCATACAGGACCCGTAACGGGTCCGGGAGGCGGTCCATGCAAACCATGAAAGCATCGGAATTCAAAGCCAGATGCCTGAAGCTGATGGATGAGATCAACCGCAGCGGCGAAGAAGTGGTCATCACCAAGAACGGCGTGCCGGTCTCCCGCCTGGTGCCCTGTCGCCCCGCTTCGGGAACCCTCTTCGGCCGTCACCGGGGACAGGTGGACATCACCGGGGACATCATCGGCCCCGTCGACGAAAAATGGGACGCGGATGCTGCTGATTGACACCCATGTCCTCGTCTGGCTCGACGCCGGCTCCCCTGCCCTCGGTGCGTCGGCGCGGGCGCGGATTGACGAAGCACTCTTCCGGCAGTCGCTCCTGGTCAGCGCCATCAGCTTCTGGGAAATTGCCATGCTCATGGCAAAGCAGCGACTGACCCTGAAGATGTCCCCGGACACGTGGCGCAAGGAACTCCTCGCCGGCGGCCTTCTCGAACTCCCCGTGGATGGCGACATCGGCATCGCAGCGGGCGGACTGCCTGATTTTCACGGCGATCCGGCGGACCGCATCATTGCGGCCAGTGCCCTGCTCCGGGGCGCGACCCTCGTCACGGCGGATAAAAAGATGCTTGTCTGGCCCCGCATCGAAACCATCGACGCCGAACGCTGAACAGCTCCTGCCCACAGTCATTTTCCCCCTACCCCAGCAGTTCCTTCAGGCGCTGGTGGCCGCTGCGGGAGATGCGCAGCTCGGTGCCGTCCTGCAGGACGGCGACGTATTTGTCCCGGGCGAGGAGCTCGATGCGATCGAGGCGTTCGATGTTGACCATGGAGCACCGGTGGATGCGCACGAACTTGTCCGGGTCGAGGGATTCTTCGAGTCCGGCGAGGGACTGGTGCTTGAGGACGCTGCCCTCTGTGCTGCGGATGTTCACGTAATCGTCTTCGGCGGTGATGCAGACGATGTCGGCGCAGGGAATGACCTGGATGGTGGGCCCGTCCTTGACCACCACTCGCGTGAGATATTCCGCGTCCTTGCGCACCACTTTGCGCAGCTCGTGGATAGCCGGCAGTCCGCTGCCCGCATGGCGCTTCACCTTTTCGATGGCGGCCCCCAGCCGTTCCTTTGAAAACGGCTTCAACAGGTAATCCACCGCGTGGGAATCGAAGGCCCGCACCGCGTACTGATCGAACGCCGTGACAAACACCACACAGAGATTGTCGGTCTCCACCAGTTCGAGCACCTCAAAGCCGTCGAGCCGCGGCATCTGGATATCGAGAAACAGCAACTGCGGCCGGTGCTCGTTCACGGCCTTCACCGCCGCAAAGCCGTCGGCACACTCGGCCACCACGCGGATGTCGGGAAACGCGGCGAGCATCTCCAGCATGTACTGGCGGGCCAGCTTTTCGTCATCCACCACGACCGCGGTCAATTGATCGGTCATTTCAGTTTCTCCATGTCAATGCGGATGGTCACGCAGAACATCCGATCTTCTGCTTCCACGGTCATCGTTGCCGCGTCGCCAAAAAAGCGCGACAGGCGCTCCCTGCTGGACGACAGGCCAATCCCCGTGCCGCCGGTGCTCCTTGCCTCCGGATCGCGACCGTTGCACACCCGGATGACGGCGGCTTCCCCATCCCGTAAAGCCCGGATGTCCACGGTCACCGGGTCGGCGCTGGGGGACACGCCGTGCTTCACCGCGTTTTCCACCAGGGGCTGCAGCAGCAAAGGCGGCCACTTGAGCGAATGCAGCGACGCATCCACCTCCTCGCGCACCACCAGCCGCTCGCCGAAGCGCACCTGCTCGATGTCCAGGTAGTTGCGCAGCAGGGCCAGCTCCTCGCCCAGGGTGAACACCTCCTGCCGTCCCGCCGCCAGTGTGGAGCGGAAGAACGACGACATCCGCAGCACCATCTCCCGGGCCGCGGCCGGATCCGTTGCTGTGAGGGCCGCCACGGAATTCAGGCTGTTGAACAGAAAATGGGGATTGAGCTGTGCCCGCAGGGCCCGCAGCTCCGCCTCCCGGGACAGCACCTTGGCCTCCTCCGCGCGCTGACGGGCTTCCTGGGCCTCCTCCATCGCGATCATCAGGTAGTGGAACACCAGCGAAAAGTCGATGGACAGGGCCGACACCAGAAACAGGAATCCGGCGATGTCCATCAGGTCCCCGGGGGGCAGCCATGCGAGGGCGCGGCTGATGATGACAAACAGGCCGGTCCAGGTGCCGCTGATGAGGAACGTGACCCCGCCGAGGG
This sequence comes from Deltaproteobacteria bacterium, assembly GCA_029565915.1. Taxonomy (GTDB): domain Bacteria; phylum Myxococcota_A; class Polyangia; order JAAYKL01; family JAAYKL01; genus JAKQNG01. The sequence continues at coordinate 2,693 of JAKQNG010000011.1, read as the reverse complement.
GCGGCAGCACCTGCAGGAGCCGATCCCGCCGCAGGGGCAGCACCCGGCACATGTACCGCGCACTGCCTCCCACAACGGCCATCGGCAGGCTGAAGGAAAACCCCACAATCAGCGCCGGCACAACGCCGATGCCCTGCAGGATGAGCAGCACATCCACCAGTCCCGTGAGGGGCAGCCAAGCCAGGTAGTAGGCGATATTCGCGCTGGTGTGAAAGTTGCGGGCCATGAAAACGATGCCTTCTCAGTGGAGGATTTCGATGCCACCCATGACCACGGTGCCGTCGATGATGAGCCGTTTGGGCGGTCGGCCCTCGGCCTCCTTCTGGCCGGCGAAGCGCCGGATCTTGTTTTCGACCGCGCCCATCACCGGCGAACACCGGGAAATCACTTCCCAGTGGGGCGGCACATGGAGTTCGAGCCCGCCCATGATCAGCCGCACCTCCATCAGGGCCTCGTCGCCCTTGATCTCCGCGGCCCGCATGTCCAGATCGAGCCCGCCCATCACGCACGACACGTATCCCCCCTCAAATTCCTGCGTGTGCACCTCGTCTTCGCCCCCGCCCATGACGATGTCCGTTTCGAACCGCGCGTTGTTGACGGACGACTGAACCTTGCGGCGCTTCGACCGCCGGCCGAACACCGTGCCCACAAATATCATGAGCCCCACGAGGATGATGAGGGCGGGCCAGATGAGCTCCCAGCGCAGGTCCACGTAGCCCAGCGCATCCGCAGAAAAGGCGCCGCCCACCGCCGTCAGCAGAATGCCGCACCCGGGACTGCCGCCCCACGGAATGCGCAACAGATTGACGAGTCCGCCCCACAGCAGCAGGGCCGGCCACATGTCCCAGGCGGAATTGATTCCCGGAGGCAGGTGCCCGGTCTGCGCCATGAGGAACGCGGCCCCCACGATGATGAAGGCCCCGCCCATGAAAATGCCACCGCCCCTTCCGCCACAGGCCGGATGCCTTGGATGGCTTTTTGTGGATGCGTTCATTGAATGGATGTCGGATTCGTTCATGACAGGTTCTCCTTTGCTCTCCACCTCACCATACGCTCCGTTCAGCGGTGCGTTGCGGCCCAATCGGCCAATCGACGCAGGCCGTCGGTCGACGGACGCAGCCGGAGGTGTTCCGGAGTCGCTACAGCTCGGCGGTGGTGATGTTCCACACCATGGCCTGGCGGGGCACCAGTCGCTTGTGGATGACGGTGGTGCGGAAGGCGCCGTTCTCAAACACGTGCTGCTTCAGCTCGCCGGCGTTGTCATCGGCCACATACAGCTCCAGCCTGCCGTTGTTGTCGATGTCGGCCAGATACGCCGCGTGCTCAAAGCCGCCGGACTTCGCATCGATGACTTTCCCCGCATAGCCGTCCGCGCCCTTTTCAATCACCCACACCCCCGTGGAAAACGCCGCGGCCACCAGCTCCGCCGCGCCGTCGCTGTCCACATCCCCCGCGGTGAGAAAGCGGCAGAAGCGCTCGCCCGCCATCTGCATGACCGGCGTGGGCACATACCTGCCGTCCTTCCAGTCGAACCGGACAATATCCACCGGCACATCGATCTTGAACCCTTCGCCCATCTGGGCTTCCACGGAGGCATACAGCTCCTGCCGGCCGTCGCCGTCCACGTCTGCCACCAGCACCTCCTTGATGTGCCGCTTGTCGTAATGCACCACTTCTGACTTTTCAAAGCCCGAGCCGGTCCATTCGTAGCGCAGCACGCCGCCGCCCTGATCCACGCCGGAGGCCGTATTCGGTTCCGAGGGCGTCGTGTAGATTTCTTTTTTGCCGTTGCCGTCCAGGTCGCCGATTTCGATCTCGTGGACAAACGTGTTTTCCTTCCGATCGATCTCCTGCGCCTCCCACAGATCGTCCTTCTTCCACACCACGGCGATGACACCCTGATCGTGGGTGGCAATGGCCAGCTCGTTTGTGCCGTCGCCGTCAAAATCGGCCTGTTCAAAATCCCGCAGGCGGTTCTGCTTGCCGCCGAAGGTGGTCTGCCACAGGGTCTTCGCGGTCCACCCGCCGTCGCTGCGATGCCACAGCTTCAGAATGGCCGCGTTGGCGCCGATGGTGAGGATGCCTTCTTTTCCGTAGGGCAGCGCCTTGTGAAACACGTTGGATTCCTTTTCGACGATGCGCTCCACCTTCCAGGGACCGTTCGCCACGGGCGACAGCACGAGCAGTTCGCCGGCCTCCGGCACCACGTATTTCCCCGCATCGTCCTGGCCGAACACGGACTGGGCCACCAGCAGCACTTTTCCGTTCACGGCCTCGGGAGCCTTCGCACCCACGCCTCCATCCGTCAAAGGACGGGCGTCCGTCGCAACCGGCCCATCGCTCTTTGCCGGGTCCTTGGAACCACATCCGGAAAACGCCGGCATCAGCGCCGCGAACACAGCCACCACTGGCATCGCACAACTCTTCATGAAAACCTCCTCATCTCTTCTTGTAACCGCGCAATCTCCTGTCGGGGATTCGCGGATGCGTTAATGCAGCGCACGGCGCAGATATTCCGCGCACCGGCTTCCATGACCGCGCAAACGTTGGAATGGTCAATGCCGCCCAGGCACACGGCGGGCACCGTGGACACCGCCAGCATGGCGGCCATGCCGTCCAGGCCGATGGCCGGATCGGGAATTTTCTTGGTGGGCGTGGCAAATACGGGGCCCACGCCGATGTAGTCGGGCAAC
>JAKQNG010000007.1 GCA_029565915.1 Deltaproteobacteria bacterium | reverse complement strand
GTCCGTGTCCGGATCGTCCGTCTCCGTATCGTCCGGTGCCTCTTCGACAAAGAACTCGATCCAGTCCACGTCGCCGTTATAGGTGCCGTTGTCCGCGCTGACCAGGTACACCGTATGCACGCCGCTGACAGCAGTCAGCGTGGCCTCCGCGCGCTGGAATGCCGTCCAGGCGCCGGTATCGGGGACAGAAATTGTCCCCACCAGCTCCCCGTCCGCGGCATCCAGCCGCACCTCGAACGAACCACCCGTTCCGTCCCTCGCCACATACGCGGCCACGTGGGTGTAACCCGTCAGATCGATGCCCGGAAACGCCAGCCAAGAAGCTGCATAAAAATAGCCGACGACCTGCTCGCCTTCCTTCAGGAGAGGAATGCTGTCCGCCCCGTCCTGTCCGGGAAGGGCTGCGTTGAAGCCCTCTTCCACCGCGCCGTTGCAGTCGCCCATGTCGGCCCCGAAGGCGCACTCGGCCTCAATGCGCAACGGCGGCAGATCGGCGTCGCTGTCCGAATCGCTGTCGCTGTCGCCATCCGTGTCACCATCGCTGTCGCCGTCACTGTCCCCATCCGTGTCACTGTCCGAATCGGCGTCGCTGTCCCCGTCACTGTCCCCATCCGTGTCACTGTCCGAATCGGCATCGCTGTCCCCGTCCGATTCACCGTTGCTGTTGTCCGTGCAGCCGACGATGGCCCCCGACAGGAGCAGTACCCACAGTAGCAGCCACTTTTTCATGAAAACCTCCATTCAGAACACAGTGTCCGATCACACTGAAATACAGATAAATTGCGTCTTACAGCCCTGTGATCCGGAGCATCACGACGCCGTGGGAGGGAACAGGGGCCGAATATGATCCCGTAAATTCCCCCTGATCCGCATGGGCCCAGAGATCCCGCACGGTAGCTGTTCCGGACAAACCGATATCGCCAAAAGACACGGTGATCTCCGCGGTGCTGTCGCTGCGGTTCAGCAGGGCCACCGCCTTTTCCGATCCGTCGCGATGGCAGAGGGGTTTCATCCACACCTCCAGGTCGCCGTTGTCCACCACCCGGGTGCCCTGGATGCCGGCCGGGTCCTGATCTACCGCAATGACTTCGGTGTTTGTGAGGATTTCCCTTGTCCGGTCGCTCATGGTCCGGATGTCATTCCCCGCGATCAGCGGCGCCGCCATGATGGCCCACAGGCTGAAGTGGGCCTCGGCCTCCACATCGGAGAGCCCCGGGTTTCCTACCTCCAGCATGTCCGGATCATTCCAATGACCGGGTCCGGCGGCATCGGGCGATTCGTTGTTCTCATCGATGATCTTGACAATGGACCGGTACCAGTTCTCGCATTCCCAGCAGGGACCGATGTCGAAGGTGCTGCGCCACAGGTGACCGACGTCGACCATCCAGGGTTTGTAATCCCAGGCGCAGATACTGAAGACAATCGGCCTTCCTGTCGCCTTCAGCGCCTCGGACATCCGTGTATAGTCTTCCTGCTGTGCCTGGTCGCTGGTTCTGCCCGGGGCCGGATCGCAATTATCATATTTCAGATAATCGATTCCCCAGGAAGCAAACGCCTGCGCATCCTCCGTCTCGTGTCCATAGCTGCCGCTGTTCTTGGTAATATTATTGTTGAAATTATGGCAGGTTTCGACGCCCCGATCACCGTAGATACCCAGCTTCAACCCGAGACTGTGTATATATTCGGCGAGTCCGTCCATTCCGCTCGGAAAACGGGCGGTGTCGACCATCATCTGGCCGTCCTGACGCGCCGCCATCCAGTTGTCGTCGAGATTGATATATTGATAACCGGCGTCTTTCATACCCGAGCTGACCATCGCGTCCGCGACCTGCATTATCTGGGCCTCATTGATGTTTTCGTGAAACGTATTCCAGCTGTTCCAGCCCATGGGCGGCGTCAACGCGAGATCATCTCCCTTGCTGCGGGCGATGTCCCAGGTCGTATCGCACGCCGGGCCGCTGTCCGTGTCCGTCGTGTCCGTGTCCTCCGGCGCTTCCTTCACAAAAAATTCGATCCAGTCCAGGTCGCCGTTGTAGGTGCCGTTGTCCGCGCTCACCACATACACCGTGTGCACGCCGGAAACATCGGAGAGCATCGCTTCCGCCCGTTCAAACGCCGTCCAGTTACCCGTATTCGGGACAAAAACGGTGCCGATGATGGTCCCTCCGGGGGAGTCCAGACGGATCTGGAACGAGCCGCCCGAGGCCGTGCTGGCCACATACGCGGCCACGTGGGTGTAACCCGTCAGATCGATGCCCGGAAACGCCAGCCATGAAGCCGCATAAAAATAGCCCACCACCTGGTCGCCTTCCTTCAGCAGAGGGATGCTGTCCGCACCGTCCTGTCCGGGCAGGGCCGCGTTGGAGCCCCCCTCCACCGCGCCGTTGCAGTCGCCCACGTCCGCCCCCCAGGCACACTCGGCCTCGATGCGCAACGGCGGCAGATCGGCGTCGCTATCGCTGTCGGCATCGCTGTCGGCATCGCTGTCCGTGTCCGCGTCGCTGTCCGTGTCGCCGTCCGAATCAGTGTCCCCATCGCTGTCACTGTCGGTATCGCTGTCGGCATCCGTGTCCCCGTCGGAATCACTGTCCCCGTCACTGTCCGCATCGGATTGCGCTTCGCTGCTGCCGCCCGTGCAGCCGACGATGGCCGCGGACAGCATCACAACCCACAGGCAAAACCATCTATTCATGAAAACCTCCATTCCCATGGCAGTGCACCGCCGCCATGAAAAACGGGTGGAATCGAACAGGACAACAGACGAAGCTTTCTTTAAAACTGCGAAAAGAAGTTCCAGATTTCGATTTTGGTCCAGGTATCGGCGCCGCTGTCCCCGCCGCCATCCACGGGACCGGGCGTGTGTCCGCCGCCGAATGTGCACCAGCGGACGGGATGATCGTCGCACCCTTCGTACGAATAGCAGACATGGTCGAGTCCCGACGTCCACTCCGGTACGGTCGCCGGTACCGTGCAGTCATTGGCGTCGACAAAGGTGTCGCGACATCCGCGTCCCATGTCGATCGTGCAGCGATCATCCGTCTCACCCGAAACGCCCAGGTAGGCAACAGGCGTTTTTCCGTTCTCACATCCGATGTTGGGAGCCGCCGCCAGTGTCGCCACCGCGCGAAAGATGTCGGGGCGATCACACGCCAGCGTCCAGGTAAAAATGGCGCCGTAGCTGAAGCCCACCGAGAAGATGCGCGAGGTGTCAATGCACAGGTCCGACTTGAACAGCGCAACCATGTCGTCGACAAATGACAGGTCGTCCCGACACCATGGCCCGCAGTTGTTTCCTTCCGGCGCCACAAAAATGGCATCGTGCCCCGTGTCCTGATGGCGGAGTCCGTAGTAGGACCAGAGCTCGGCGTCGGCGCCCCCGGAATCCACATCCTCCATGTGGCCGTTCATCCAGTGCATGCCGAAGATCAGTTTGTAGGGCTTGTTCTTGTCGTAGTCGTCGGGAATGCGGATGATGTACCTGCGGTTTCCAAGGTCCTGTGGACCGCTTGCGAGGGTGGGTTCACCGCCGCATCCGGCGCTCGGCACCGCATCACCGGCATGACCCGTATCCGTATCCGGCGTTCCGGTGTCCGTGTCCTCCGGACCTTCTTTTACAAAAAATTCAATCCAGTCCAGGTCGCCGTTGTAGGTGCCGTTGTCCGCGCTGACCACATACACCGTGTGAACACCGGAAACAGGGGTCAGCGCCGCCTCCACGCGCTGAAAGGTGGACCAGCCGCCGGTATCGTGGACAGAAAGGGTCGCCACCAGTTCCCCGTCCGCGGCATCCAGGCGCAGCTCGAACGAACCGCCCGTGCCGTCCCTCGCCACGTACGCGGCAGCATGGGTGTATCCGGAGAGGTCGATGCCCGGAAACGCCAGCCACGAAGCCGCATAAAAATAGCCCACCACCTGTTCGCCTTCCTTTAA
>JAKQNG010000002.1 GCA_029565915.1 Deltaproteobacteria bacterium | reverse complement strand
GTTCCTTGGTGGTGAAGAACGGTTCGAAGATACGACTGCGGACCTCCGGGTCCATGCCCACACCCGTGTCCCTGACGCGCAGCACGATGCGCGTCTTCTGCTGTCCGTTGATATCCATGTTTTCGTTTTCGGTTTCAAAGGTCAGCTCGCCGCCGTCGGGCATCGCGTCCCGGGCATTCAGGGCCAGGTTGAGCAGGGCGCTCTGCAGGAGCGTTGGGTCGCCCTGGATGATGGATGACGTCGCATCGAGTCCAAGAACAATCCGGATGGCGGGATTCATGGTGCTTTCTGTGATGCTCACGACCTCTTTGATAATCAGGTGCAGATCGACGGGCACGGATCGGATGTGCCCTTTTCTGGCAAAGGCGAGCAGCTTGGCCGTCAGGTCCGCTGCCCGCCGGGCCGGCGTGAGGATGAGTTCCACATGGGCGTTGACAACCGGATGGTCGGGAAGCTTGCGCTGGAGTAACTGGGCGGAGCCGATGATGCCGGCCAGCTGGTTGTTGAAATCGTGGGCGATGCCTCCCGTCAGTCGTCCGATGGCCTGCATCTTTTCGGCCTGCAGCAGTTCTTCTTCCATCCGGCGGCGCTCCGCCATTTCGGCCTCCAGGGCTTTCGTGCGTCGATCCAGCCGTTCGAAGGATGTCCGCAGGGCCTGTTGAATGGCGTGCACCGCGAGGATGGTGCCCGTCACCAGAGCCAGCACGGCCGCACCCTGGGCGATCCACTCGGTGGAGGAGCGCAGGCGCCCGGCGGGGTCCTCCACGATGGGAATCCATTCCATGGTGACGCCGGTGCCGATGCCGATGATCACTGCGGCAAACATACCTGTGGCGATCCATCCGGCCCGCAGGGAGCCGAGCACCACGCCGAGGACGCAGACGATGGTCAGGAAGACAAATCCGGTGCCCGCCAGTCCGTGAAAGAACAGATTGCAGACGCCGCTGACCGCCAGTGCGCCGAGGATCATCGCGACGCGGCTGTTCCGCGGAATGCGTTTCAACAACACGCCGGCGCAGAGCAGCAGAAAAACAGCAACGTGGATGGCGTGCTGGATATGCCACCCGTGCTGTACCCAGCGGTTCAGCGTGCCGAGGGTGGCTGCCGTGCCGAGGGTCAGAATGACCCATGCAAGGCGGTTCAGCAGGCGATCAACGACCTCTCCCACATCCTGGGGCTGATTGCCCGGTGTTCCGGGATCAGAGGGGCGTCCGCTGGTGGCTGGTTCCGTCATGGTCCGTTGATCTTTGCCCGAAGTATACCTCAACAAATGTGGATGTCCCGCGGTTTTCCGCCCCGGCGCGGACGGTGTTCAAACGGGTATACAGGGACGGACTCTTCGGCTATTCAGACATCGACGCATGGCACAGTTCGGCAACACCATTCTCTTTGTCGCGATGATTCTGACGGCGCTGTCATCGCTGCTCTGCCTGCTGCCCGGCCGGAGGGAGCGGCGACTGGCCACGGTGCGGCATCTCCTGTACGGGGCTGCGGTGGCGACGGCCATTGGCGTCGTCGTTCTCGCGTTCCTGCTGGTTTCTCACGACTACCGGGTGGAGTATGTGCGCACCGGCGCTGATCGCACGATGCGCACGGGATTTCTGCTCACCGCGGTGTGGGGCGGCCAACAGGGCTCGCTGCTGTTCTGGGCGCTGCTGCAGACGATCGCCTCCGCTGCGGTCGCTGCCTTCACCGCCCGGCGCTCTGCGGGACTGGCTCCCCATGTCATGGCCGTCATGGGCATTTTTTCCCTGTTCTTTCTCGCCCTTGTCCTGTTCCTTTCCAATCCGTTTGCCCCTTCGGCCGTTGTGTCACCGGATGGAATCGGAATGAATCCGCTGTTGCGCAACGCCTGGATGGCGATCCATCCACCGGCCCTGTTCGCGGGATTCGCGGGCTTTTCCATCCCCGCTGCCTTTGCCATTGCGGCTCTGGCGGCCGACAGGGTGGACGATGGCTGGGTCGGCGACATCCGTCCCTTTGTTCTCGTTGCGTTCGGGTGCCTGTCCGCGGGAAACCTGCTGGGAATGGTCTGGGCCTATGAGGAACTGGGCTGGGGCGGATACTGGGGCTGGGATCCGGTGGAAAACGCATCCCTCATGCCATGGCTGACCGGAACTGCGCTGGTGCACTCGATGCTGGCGCAGCAGGGTCGGGGAATTCTGAAAGGCTGGACCATCCTGCTGGCCGCGGTGACATGGTTGTTTGTGATTTTCGGCACCTTCCTCACCCGCAGCGGCGTCATCCAGTCCGTCCACGCATTTTCCGGTGCTCGGACAGGGCCGTATTTTCTGGCCGCGATGGCCGCCTGCGCCGTTGCCTTTGGCGTCCTGTCATTCCGGCGTCGCGCTTCACTGGCGTCTTCTGCCGCCGCGGATCTCCGTTCAAAGGAATGGATGTTTGAATTCACCAACCTGCTGTTCCTGCTGGCCGCTCTGTTTGTCGGCATTGCCACCCTGTGGCCCCTCATCACACAGTTGTGGAAAGGTGAACAGGCCTCGGTCACACCGTCGTTTTTCAATCGCTGGATGGTTCCCGTCGGACTGCTGATCGCGGCGGTCATGGGCCTGTGTTCGCTGTTTCCGTGGCAGGGTGCCCAAAAGCAGGTGACGCTGCGGGCATGGCTTGTGCCGGCGATCATCGGCCTGTCTGCCGGTGTGTTGACGGGGCTTCTGGGCGGGTTCAAGGGAGCGTCCGGTTCGTCGGGCACCTTTGCGCCGGCAGTTTCCGCAGGCCTTCTGGCGTTTACCGCATCGATTCTCGCGGTGGCGTTCCGCCGTTCCCTGCTGGCGGGCAACCGGCGGCGGATGGGCGGACAGATTGTGCATCTGGCCGTGGTGCTGCTGTTTGTCGGGTTTACCGGCGCGGGGTGGACGCAGGAAGTGCAGGGCACACTGTCCCCGGGCGAATTCCTGTCCGTTGGAGGCACCCGGGTGACGTTCATGGGGTTGCGCACGGATGTCAATTTCCGCCGCGAAGCGGTGCATGCCGATCTGGAAGTGGCCGATGAAGAGGGTCATTCCAGGGTGCTCTCGCCGGCCCGACTCTACTATCATTCCCATCCCGGACAGCCCACCAGCGAGGTCGCCATTGATTCCTCCGTCGGCCGGGATCTGTTCTTTGCCCTGGGCGAAATCGATTTTGAGAACGGGCGTGCCTTCATCAAGGTGATCCGCAACCCGCTTGTGCTCTTTGTCTGGCTGGGCGGTGCGCTGATGGTGATGGGCATTGTCGTGGCCCTGATTCCCGCGGGATCCCTTCTCCGGTTGCTCGACCCGGACGCGACCCGCCAACGGACGCGCCGGATGGTGCTCGTCCGGATGCTTGTTCCCATTGGCGTCTGTGGATTCGCCGCCTTTGCGGGAGGTGCGGCACTTGCCCTGGTTGCGGCGGGGGCGCTGCTGCTGGTCGGTCTCAGTTATCTGCTGCTGCGGGCACTGAACGCCGCAATGGAAAAATGATGACATGACAAAGGTCGCGCGCATCACCGAGGTGGTTCTCCACAAGGTCACGAGAACCTTCGGGGCGGTGCCGGCGCTCCGGGAGGTGAGTCTCCGGCTGTCCCCGGGCGATATCCTCGCCGTGCTCGGCGGCAACGGAGCGGGCAAATCGACGCTGATGCGCATCCTGTCCCTGGTCATGCGGCCATCCCGGGGAGAAATTCTGTTCAACGGCCGGGACCCGGAGCGGAACGCCATGCGCGCGCGGATCGGCTATCTGTCCCATGCTCCTCTTCTTTCGCCCTTTCTGACCGCCCGGGAAAACCTGCAGTGTTCGGCGGGCCTGTCGGGCCTTTCCGACGATGCGGTAGACGCTGTCATCGGCAGCTTCGACCTCGGCGCCCTGCCGGATGACCGCCCCCTGGGTCATCTTTCCCGTGGCCAGCAGCAGCGGGTTGCCCTGGCCCGGGCCTTTATCGCATCCCCGGATCTGCTGCTCCTGGACGAGCCCACGGCGGGTCTCGACGGCGCGGCCGTGACCCGCATCGCGGCGGCCGTCAAGCGCCATCGGGAGTCCGGCGGCATCTGCGTCCTGGCAACCCACGAACCGTCTCTGGTGGCCGCGCTGGCCACGGGAATGCTCGTGCTGCGCAGCGGTTGCTGCATCGCGGAAGCGGGCGGTCCCTTTGAACGGGACGATGTGGAAGCCAGGCTCGTTTGGGCAGCGGCCGGTGGCGGGGAGGGCGCATGAGTTTTCTGCGAACCACGTGGATTGTGTTTATCCGGGACCTGCGTATGGAGCGGCGGACCGGAGAAATTGTTTCGGCCACTTCGGTGTTTGCGCTGCTCGTGGCCGTCCTCTGTGCGTTCGCATTTGATTTTTCCTCGGCGACGGGCGCTGGCGCAGCGCCCGGTGTACTGTGGATCGCGCTCACGTTTTCGGCGGTTCTCGCCACGGCGCGCAGCTGGCTTCGGGAGAGGGAAATGGATGCGTGGATCGGCGTTCTGTGTTCGCCGGCTTCCCGGGCCGGCCTGTACGCGGGCAAGGCGATGGGACTGGGCGTCTTTCTGCTGCTGGTGTGCGCGCTGCTGGTGCCGATCGTTGCGCTGCTGTTTCACGCGCCCTTTTTCGAGCAACTGCACCGGGTGGTTCCGGTGATCCTTGCCGGCGTGATCGGTGTGTCCGCGGCGGGTGCCCTTTTCGGCGCCATGATCGTCCGTACGGCGGTCCGGGACCTGCTGCTCGGCTGCGTCCTGCTGCCCCTGCTGTCGCCCCTGCTGATTCTGGGCGCGGAAGGAACCGCGGCAGCGCTGTCCGCCGGCGGCGCGGCCATTGGCGGATATCTGCGACTGATGGTGGCTCTGGATATCATTTACCTGGCCCTGGGCCTGTGGTTGTTCGAACCCCTCATGGAGGATTGAGATATGAATCGCACCGCATGGATCGCCCGTTTCGTTCCGTCCTGCGAAGGCCGCCGGGTGGTCATCACGGGAGGCAACAGCGGCATCGGGTTTGAAACGGCAAAGGTGTTTGTGGAAAGCGGCGCCCGCGTGACACTTGCCTGTCGCAGTCTGCAGAAGGGACAGGCGGCGGCGGACCGACTGAACAGCATCGGCGGGGCAGGGCGGGCCTCGGCGGCGGTTCTGGACCTGGCATCCCTGTCCTCCGTGCGGGCCTTTGCCGGACAACTGGTTGCCGCCGGGGAGCGCATCGACCTGCTGATCAACAACGCGGGAGTGATGGTGCCGCCCCTGTCCCGCACGGCCGAAGGGTTCGAGCTGCAGTTCGGCGTGAATCATCTGGCGCATTTCGCCCTGACGGGCCTGCTGGTGCCGCTGCTGCGCGGAACGCCGGGGTCCCGGATCGTGAATGTGTCGAGTCTGGCCCACCGGGCCGGTGACATGGATTTCAATGACCTGAACTGGGAGCGGACGCCCTATCGACCCTGGCGTGCCTACGGGCGGAGCAAGCTGGCCAACCTGCTGTTCACATTTGAACTGCAGCGGCGCCTGTCTGCGGACGGGGCAGACATGGTGTGCACCGCCTCCCATCCGGGCTGGACCGCCACCAACCTGATGCGGAACGCGGGTTTCATGCGGGCAGCGGGACACGTGCTGGCCATGCCGCCCTGGAAGGGTGCCCTGCCCACGGTGCTGGCAGCGGTGGCACCGGCGACATCGGCCGGTCGGTTCTTCGGGCCCGGCGGACCGGGGCAGATCAACGGTTTTCCCAGAGAGGTTTCGTGCAGCGCCCGGTCAAGGGACGAAGGGATTGCGCGGGAACTGTGGTCCGCTTCAGAAGGGCTCACCGGTGTGACGTTTCTCTCTGCAGTGCCGCGATGATGGCATTCCGCGCCTGATCGGACAGGCGTTCCACATCGGCGAGGGTCATGCCCGACGTCGGGATGGGTGGTTCGAACACGGCCGTCATCCGGCCCGGTCGGATGCGCCAGTCGCCCCGGCGGGACACGGTCCTTCCGCCATGGATGGCCATGGGCACCACCGGAACACCTGCCTTGATGGCCAGTCGGAACGCCCCGGGATAGAACCGCCCCACACTGCCGTCCAGCGTGCGCTCCCCTTCGGGCAGAACGACGATCGATGTTCCTTCGGCCAGCATGCGCGCGGCGGTGAGGAGCCCCCTGGCGGTGACCTTCGCATCTGCCGGATCCACGGGGATCTGGCCTGCGGCGGTGATGAATGCACCGAAGACGGGCCAGGCGAAGTGGGACGCGTGCTCCAGGGAACGGGTGTATCCGGGAATGGCCCGGTAGATCGCGAACATGTCGAAGATATTGACGTGATTGACCACGTAGACACAGGCCTGCCCGGATGTCAGCAGTTCCTGTCCCTTTACGCGGATGCGCACGCCGGCCAGGGCCGGAACCGCTCTGGCCATCAGCTTCACGGCGCCGTCCACGTTCCGCAGGTCCGTGACTTTTGATGCGGCGATGACGAAGGCGGTCCAGGCCGCCAGGTGAGGAACCCCGATGCCCCAAAGGGCCAGGGAGCGGAGCGAATCGCGCAGTCCGAAGAAGGGCTGGGGGGATGCATCGCCGGGGAATGACGGATCTTCGGGAGAAATGTGCGGGCAGATGGCCATTGGGCGGACATTACGACGATCCACCCCGGCGTCAAGTTTCACGGGTTCGATGATACAAAAGCGTTCAGTCGAAAGTCACCCGGTACACATTTGTGCCATCCGGCAATGATTGAGTTTCCCGAATCTCCCGGATCTGCTCGAATTTCCGGATTTGCCGGGTCTGGCATCGGACTTGCTCAATAACGCATCCATAACCCATGCCCGTCCCGGCGACGGGCCGATCTTTGGCAGAACATTCATCTCACACCGGATTGACACCGGCCATTCGTCCAGGGCCAGACAGAAAGGGCGGACGGCCGGACAATCGACTCGATCCGCCGGACAGGCAAGCCGGTTCTGTCCAACGGGGAAGGTGGTGTGACTTTCTCCTTCTCCACCGATCGGGTGGAGAAGGGGAAGGAGGTTTCTGCTCCCCCAAATCGACGGTTCCATGCCCGACATTCCGCTGTTGTGCGGCTTCATTCGCAGGGATCTGCTGTTGTTTACTGAACATAAGGGTGGATCGGGAGACCTCTTCACTGTACAATAGTCCAAGTAAATCAACTATTTATGGCCATATATGTATTGCAGTGAAAGGATATGACACCAAGGGTATTGTACGATCCGGAGGCTTCTGCTAGATTGCTCCTGCCGGAAACAGAGGAAGCAGATCTGTCGATGATCTCCGGATCCCGACACCGAGGTTGAGTATGAAAATCAAGAGTCTGACGATTTCAGGTTTCAAGTCATTCTGTGATCTCACGCGGATTCATTTTGATCACGCGTTGACCGCCGTGGTGGGTCCCAACGGTTGCGGCAAGAGCAATGTGGTGGACGCGATCCGCTGGGCGCTGGGCGAGCAATCCGCGAAGAATCTCCGCGGCAAAGGGATGGAGGATGTGATTTTCAATGGCTCCGAATCCCGGGGGCCTCAGTCCATGGCAGAAGTCACTGTCACCTTCGATAACACGGACGGGCTCTCCCATCCGCTGTATGCGGACTATCCGGAGATCGCGATTACCCGGCGCCTCCATCGGGACGGCGAAAGCGAATATCTGATCAACAAAACTGCCTGCCGGTTGAAGGATGTCACTGAGCTGTTCATGGGAACGGGCGGCGGCGCGCGGGCCTATTCCATCATCGAACAGGGCCGCATCGGGTTGATCATCAGTTCCCGCTCGGAAGATCGCCGCGCGATGATCGAAGAGGCGGCGGGGATCACCCGTTTCAAGAAGGCCCGGCAGCTGGCCCAGCGCAAGATGGAGCTGACCCGACAGAATCTGCTGCGCATCAACGACGTGGTGGCCGAGATGGGGCGCAACATGGAAAACCTGAAGCGTCAGGCCCGCAAGGCGGAACGGTACAACCTGTACGCCCGGGAGCAGCGGGATGCGGAGCTGCATGTGGCGAGCCACCGATATCTCGAACACCTTGCCGCTCGCAAGACGGCGGCCCTGCAACTGGAGCAGGCCGAGGAAGTATGCGACACCCTGCGCAACGTGCTGGAGGCATCGGAAACCCGGCTTGAGAGCCTGCGGATTGAAGAGGCGGAGGCGCGGACCGAACTGGAATCCGCCCGTCAGCAGGCGATGGCGGTGGACGGCGGTATCACGCTTCTCGAAAAAGAAATCAGCCATCTGGAGGAAGGGCTCGAACGCATCAAGCGCGAAGAAGCCTCCCTTCTGGAGCAGCAGCTCGAATCAGACAACCGGATGGCGTCCAACCACGAGGAACGCCGGATCCTCGAAACCCGCCTGTCGACCATTGCTTCCGACGCCTATGCGATGACCGTCGCGCGGGAAGAATCGGAGCGGCGGGCCCGGGATGCCCGGGATCGACTGGTGGAACTCGGTCGGGAATTCGACGCGAAGCGCGAGCTCATGAGCCGCTGCCGGGCAAGGGTAGCCGGATCCCAGTCGGCCATCGAAGCCTATTCCCATCGCATCGAGGAAGCCGCGGCCCGGCTGGAAAGCACCCGGTCCCAGTCAAAGACCATTGAAATGCAGATTGCCGGATATCGGGAGCTGCTGTCGGGATTTGAATCCCGACTCACAGTGACCCAGGATGAGCTTGCGATTCTGCGCACAAGGGCGCGGGAACAGGGTGAGCACTACGAGCAACTGGTGGGTCAGGTTCACGCCTGTGACGAGGAGCGGCAGGCGGTGCGGGAGGAGTTGACCGCAAAGGCCTCCCGGCTGGAGTCTCTGCACGAGTTGAACAACAGCCTTGATCGGCACGACAACGGCGTCCGGCAGGCGGTGGAAGCGCTGCGGGAAGCCGGGGTTGACTCGTTTGACGGTCTGTTCATCGATTTCATCGCATGCCCCCGGGAGCTGGAAGTTGCGCTGGCGGCTGCCCTGTCTGATCGATTGCAGTCGCTGGTGACCGGCAACGCGGAGAGCGGGTTCGCGCTTCTCGCGTGGTTGAAGGAGCGCGATCTGGGTCGGGTTTGTGCCATTCCCATGACGCTTTGCACGGCCGAAGGGGCATTGCCTGTGGTGGAAGGTCCGGGTGTCCGCGGGCGTCTCATCGATTTGCTGCAGGTGGATGATCGGGTGTCAGGGGCGGCGGAACGACTGTTGCGGGACGTGTTCGTTGTGGAGAGCGAAGCCGATGCGCGCCGTCTGTGGGAATGTTACAGCGGGCAGGCGTCATTTGTGACTCTTGACGGGCAGTTCATCGACATCACCGGCGCCATGCGGGGTGGTCGGCCCAGTTCCCCCGGCGCCGATCTGCTGGAACAGAAGCGCGAAATCCGCGAACTCGAAGGAATGGTGAACGCGCTGCGTATGCGCAGCAGCGACCTGGAGCAGCGCTTTGAAGAAACGCGCGAAGAGATGCGCCGCTGCGGCGAAATGGCTGAGCAGTCCCGCTCGGATGCCCAGCGGATGGAGTTCCTGCTGTCCGAAGTGGATAAGGATCGCAACCGGGCAGCCGAAGATCTGGAGTCCGCATTGGAAAAATGCGCCCATGTGGAAAGGGACGTGGCCCAGCAGTCGGAACAGCTCGAACGGATGACCGCTGATCGGGACCGCGTGCAGGCAGAACTCGAGGCAGCCGGTGCCGAACACGAAAAATTGAGTGTCGGCATCGAGGAGCAATCGGCGTTGATCGCTGCGCTGCAGGATGAGGCCGACCGCCTGGCCGCGGAAGTGACGGAAGCCCGGATGCGCGAAATTAAGGTAAAGCACCAGCATGAGGCGGCCATTGAACGCTCGCAGCAGATTGCCGCCATCGAAGAAGACGTGACGGCAGCGCTGGAACGTATTGCCCGGCGGCGCAACGAAATCGTGGTGGAAACCGGACGGACCGCGGGACGGATTGTTGCGGCGCGGGAAAAGCTGGCGGATCAGCTGAACCATGTGGACCGGGTGAATGCACTGGTTGCGCAGGCGACGCAGCGTCTGGACGACCGGATGCAGGTGTTTGCCGAGGCACAGAGTCTGTTCAAGGCAAAGCGGACCGAGGTGGAAGACGCCCACGAGAAGGTTTCCGAACTCCAGATGTCGCTGCAGAAGAGTGAGTCGGACATTGACCATCTCCTCCTGAGCGCCCGCGAGAAACACGACGTGGATTTGCCCCGGATACTGGGTGATTTCCATCTGCGGGATATTCCCGACAGGGTTGTTTTTGATCGCATCGAGGAGCTGAAGAGCCTGATCAGCCGGATGGGATCCATCAATTCGACGGCCATTGAGGAGTATGCGGATATTGCGCAGCGCTACGAGCAGAAGGTGACCCAGAAAGCGGATGTGGAGCAGGCACTGGAAGATCTGGAATCGGCCATCGCGCGCATGGACAAGGATTCACGCCGGATGTTCAAGGAGACATTTGACGCGGTGAACGAGAAATTCCAGGAAATCTTTCCCCGGCTTTTCAAGGGTGGGCATGCGCGGCTGCTGCTCACGGATCCGGATGACATGTTGACCACGGGGGTTGATATTGTCGCGTCTCCACCGGGAAAGAAGTTGAGCAACATCGATTTGATGAGCGGTGGAGAGAAGGCGCTGACCGCTGTCAGTCTGCTGTTTGCCATTTTCATGCAGCGGCCCAGTCCGTTCTGCCTGCTCGATGAGGTGGATGCGCCCTTTGATGAGGCAAATGTAGGACGATTCGTTGACATGGTGCGTGAAATGGCTGATCGGTCACAGTTTGTTATCATCACACATTCCAAGGTGACCATGGAAGGGGCGGACACGCTCTACGGCGTCACGATGCAGGAACCGGGCATTTCAAAGATGATTTCCGTGAATCTGGTTCATCGAGAATCCGCACGGATGGCGAATTGAAATGATTTTATAAATATTGGAATAATCAAATATTTATTAATCTGTCATAATATTCAGTAATTTCTGACACTGATATTTAGAATCCGGGGCACTGATATTGCGTATCATTTCAACAGGTGCTATCCCATAAGAGGATAATTTTTTAGTTCCGTTGTGTGGTTGTTCAGGAAACGAGTGAAGCATGGCTGAAGGCGAACGCGTAGGAACAGTTCTGGATGGGAAATACGAACTCACCGCATTGCTCGGCGAAGGTGGAATGGGCGCGGTATATCTGGCCCAGCACAAGCTGATCAATCGAAAGCTGGCGGTGAAGTTTCTTCATCCCCAGTACGCTGACAATGAGGAAGTGGTTACCCGGTTTCAGCGCGAAGCCCAGTCTGCGGCCCGGATCGGGCACGAAAATATTATCGAAATCACGGATATGGGGACTGCCTCCGATGGTGCGCCCTACATCGTTATGGAGTTTCTCGATGGCGATGATGTCAAGGGCGTCCTGGAGTCGGATGGCGTCTTTACCGTCGCCCGTGCCGCGAACATCATGGTTCAGGCACTGTCTGCCCTGCAGGCGGCCCACAACGCGGGCATCATCCATCGCGATCTCAAACCGGAAAACATCTACCTCACCAAGAAGTCGTCCAATCCCGATTATGTGAAACTGCTCGATTTCGGCATTTCGAAATTCAAGGAACTGGAGACGGATGGAAAGAAGGCGCTGACGCAGACAGGAACGGTGCTTGGAACACCGCATTACATGTCTCCGGAGCAGGCCCGCGGAGAGCAGAACCTGACACCGCGCTCTGATATCTACGCGATGGGCGTCATTCTCTATCAGATGATGACCGGCCATCTCCCCTTTGATGCGCCCAACTACAACGCGCTGCTCATCAAGATTCTCACCGAGGATCCGCCGCTGCCGGAGACGCTGAATCCCGATTTGCCCGACGACATCGCCGAAACGATCAAGATCGCAATGGCCCGGGATTTGAACGAGCGCTTCGAAACCTGTGAAGAGTTCAAGGCCCGGCTGATTCCCTATGTGCCGGGGCTGGCGGATGCCACCGGAAGCGTCGACCTCAGCACCGTGTCCCGGACCGCCATCCGCCGTGCGCGGACCAATTCCACCCGTACACCGCTGGAGATGACCCAGAGCGGCATTTCTCAGAAGAAGAACCGGTTGCCCATCATCATTGGTGCAGCTGCGGCGGCGGTGCTGGCTGTCGGAATCGGCGTCTTTGCCGCGCTGAACAGCGGAGGCTCTGGAAATACGGAACAGGCGCCGCAGATCGCCGTGCCTCCTCCGGAGACGAAGGAACCTGTGAAGGAAGAGCTGCCGCAGCCGACCGCCGAGCGGGAAGATGAAAATCAGATCGAGTTGACAGTTTCTGCTTCCCCTGCAGAGGCGGTCATTGCCATTGATGGTGCGGAAGTGCCCAATCCCTATACGGGATATTTTGCAAAGAGCAAGCTCAGCCATTCTATTGTTGTGACCGCCGCCGGTTTCACCAAACACGCCGAAATGGTGGTCTTTGACACCAACAAGACGCTGTCCTATCAACTGGAGCCGGTACCGGAAGTCAAGGCCACCAAGTCGACCAGGAAGAAATCTTCTGATGATCAGAAGGCCGATCCGGAACCGGCCACCACACCGGCCGGTGACGAAAAGCCTTCGAAGAAGCCAAGGCGAAAAATCGACTACGCGGATCCCTGGAGCTGACCTTCTCCCGTCCCCGCCATTCATTCTGACTCGTTTGAATTCCCGGAAACTGGCCGTGCAAAAGGCTTCGGATGTACAAGGTATCCGCAAATCGTTGATTCACTTGAAATGTTGTTGGTGTGGTGGCACTCCCCGTGAATAGAGGTATAATTTATCGGTTTGTTGCTTTTCTGCAGCTTGCTTTCAGCTCGGCTGAAAAGAGTTCAGTAATGATTGAATTTGCTCATAAAAATAACAGTGCGGGCCGACTAAGCAACTGGGCGGCTCGTCATTGAACGGAACAAGAAAAGGGAAACGAGAATGCAAGTGAACGATCCGGTCCGAACGAAAACTGTTTTCGTCATCGCGATGATCACCGCTCTCATTCCGGCCTGTGACGACGATGGCCGGATTCCACAGTCTGTTTTCCCCACCGCGTCGGTCGATCAGGTCGACGATGGGGAGAGCGACAGCCGTTTTCCCGCATCGGACCGCATGACCCTGCCGGAACTCGGGGTGAGCAATCCCCTGGCGGAAGAGTGCTGCACCCAGCCCGGCTCCGCGTCGGAATGCTGGATGACCGATGCGCAGGAGGACGGCGTGCTGTGTTCCAGCAGCGCCCAGTGTGAGTCCGGATCGTGTAATGCGGCCAAGGGGCGATGCCGCTGTTCGACCAACGACGAATGCAACAACGGTGTGTGCATGGATGGTGTCTGCGGGCCCTCCTGGTGCAATGGATATCTGAAGTGTTCCTGCTGGGGCGGCTGTGAATGGTGGGCCACGGATCCGGCCATGACGCTTCACGATCTGGCGGCCCTGCAGGGCCTTTACTGCTGCGAGGGAATCTACGCCAAGGATCCCATTGACATCGATCCCTCGCTGGGTGGCTATTTCACGCCGAATCCCTGCGCCGGCTGTACCTCAGATGCCATCTGCGACGATCTGAATCCCTGCACCCGGGATCGATGTGTCGACGGTGCCTGCACCTACGTCGACCTGAACGGCGCGGAGGATACGGTTCCCTCTGCGGCGGATTGTCCATACGATGAGGATGCCTATTCTGCGGACTGCGCACGGAAGCGCTGCAATTCAGGGGTCTGCTCCGTTGATGTCAGCTTCAATGCGGGAGCAGCCTGCACTGACGGACCCGGTGAACTGCCGGCCGGTGGGCATGTCGACTGCTTCACGGCCGTCTGCGGCGACGATGGTTTGTGCAGTGTGACAATTCATGACGGCGATGCCTGTCGCGTGGGCGTCAATCCCTGTTCCGATTCCCGCTGTGACAGTGCCGCCGCGTGCAACGACGGACCGCTCAATGCCGCCGGTCTGGCGGACCACCCCGAGTGCTGCGATCCGGATATCGCGGCGAGTTTCAATGATGGGTATCCCTGCACGGACGATTATTGCTGCTACGAAGGCCACGGCGCGGCAACCTGTGATGGCGCAACGGCTTACGTTGACCGCAACGTGCCCAACTACAACCCCGCTAATCCCGGCAATTGCTGCAAGGATTCCAACCATTGTTTCGACGGAAATTCGTGTACCCGGGATATCTGCTGCAACGCCATCAATGAGACGCATCCCGCATGCGGCGAAGCGAAATGGGAATGCGCGGCGACCATTGAAGATATTCCAGGTTGCTGCGATGACGCTCCCGCCAATCTGGCGGACAACTGCGTGGATGCCTATGCCTGCACGAGGAATATCTGCTGCGATCCCGCGACGGTTGCCGCCGCGACGGCCGGAGAACCCTGTTACGGCGCGGATGACAACAACTGCGCGGAGCCGGAACCCTTTGCGGTGCTGCCCGCCGGCTGCTGCGACCCCTCCAATGGAGACGCGGACTGCGACGATTCGAATGCGTGTACCCTGGATGTCTGCAATCCCCTGACGCTGGCCTGTCGCTCGATTCCCCAGCCCGAATACACCGGATGCTGCGGCCCGAATCCGGGTCAGTCCTGCGATGACGACGGCAATACCTGTACGCTGGAAGTGTGCTGTGATGCGGTGACGGTGGCCACGGCCGCTCCCGGTGATCCCTGTCATGGAGCCGACCCGTGGAACTGCGCGGCGGAAATTTCTTCGGCGCCGGGGTGCTGCGACGACGCGGCTGACTGTAACGACGGCAATCCCTGCACGGAGGACACCTGTGTGGCGAATCGCTGCGCATCGGAAGTGTGGACGGATCTGGCGGCCCATCCGGGATGCTGCAACGTCGGAAGCTGGGATTCGCCGGACTGCACGGACGGCAACGATCCGGGCGGCTGCACGCAGAACATCTGTTGCTCGGATGTGATGGTGGCCTCCGCCGTCGCCGGTGATGCCTGTTTCGGACGGACGGGCTGGAGTTGCACGAATCCGGTGGAAGCTCCGCTGCCCCAGGGATGCTGCACAGCGGCCAACGTGGCAACGGACTGCAATCCGGACAGCAATCCCTGTGTATTCGAGGCCTGCAGCAACAACAACTGCGAGTGGACTATCAATCCCGCCGGGGCGCCGCTGTGCTGTGAGGACATTTCCGATTGTCCGTCGGCCGGTATTGCCCGTCCCTGCCTGGAGGGCGCGTCCTGCGACACTACCCTCGATCCGCTGCTGAATGCGGACTTCGGCCAGTGTCAGTTGACGTACAAGGCGCAGGGCACGGTCTGCGGAGCGAGTGGCGATTGTTACGCACAGGTCTGCGCCGATCCCGCCAACGAGGACTGGACCTGCAGTGCCGTAAGTTATGTGCCCGCTTTCGGCGAGGTGGGGGCGCAGCAGTGCGATCCACCGACGGCGCAGTGTGGACGGTACTGGTGTGACGGCGTCGGCGGCTGCACGGTGAAAGAAGATATTCTGAACGACTACGCCAATGACACGTGCGTGTCCGCCGAGGTGCTGGGTGCGAGCGCTTCGCTCTTTGCCAGCGGTGACAATGAGTGCGGGGCCGGCAACTTTGAACCGCTGTCTTCGGGGCGATTTGGCGAATGCGCGGGGGTTACGAAGTCGGATGTGATTTACAGCTTTGATGACGCAGTCGCCGACAGCTATGAGCTGGTGCATCGCGCCGTCACCGCAACGGATACCACCGGCGGCCGCAATCCCGTGGTGTATGCCCGTGGTGACTGCGATGCGCAGGAAAGCCAGATCGCCTGTAACGACAACTGCACGTTTGACGGCACCAACTACAATGCGGCCGACTACGGCGGCTTTGTCATCGGCGAATGCAGTGGCAGTGAATCCACCGTGATCACCGGCCCCTTTGCCGTGGACGATGTGCCCAACCATCAGATTCCCGGAACGGTGCCCGTGGACCAGCAGGATTTTGACCGCAACAACGTGCGGGACGGGTACGATGTGAGTCGGGACCGGACGACACACGTCATCGTAGATTCCCGGGCGACCAATCCGGACTACGGCGGTACGTTTGACCTGACCATTGACCAGGAGTCCCATAACAACAACGACTGTCGCCAGATCGGTTCGTATTCGGCGCCGCCCCTGATTGACGGGGAGTTCCAGTGGAAACAGCGCTGGCGCGGCAGCATGACCAGTGGTGACTACGTGAACTACTTCCATCCCGGCGGTCCGGCGATGGGATATAGCGGAACACCGAATGCGACCAATCCCCATCAGGCGTTCTTCAAGGTCGACATTCCCGCCGGTTCGGGCAAGTACCTCGCCTATGTGGACTGGTACGGTCTCGAAGAGCTGGGAGAGAGCGGCCATGTGATTGCCGGCGATGCCGCCACAGCCGCTTCGTCGAACATGGTGCACGCGACCCTGTCCCACCTGAAAAGGAGCGCCGCAGATGAGTTTGCCTGTTCCAATGTTGCCGGTGACATCACCAGCTCATCCTTCAGTACAGCTTATGCGCCGCAGATCCTTCTGGACACCGGCGCCGTGGGCTGGGAATCGAGCTGGCTGGCGGTGGGCAATCGGTTGGCAAACGACTACGGCGATTATGAGCTCACGCTCGTCAAACAGCAGAATCCCTTCTTCGGGTTCTTTACGGGATATTCGGATCAGGCGGGAAACCAGTGCGGCACCCTTGATCATTTCGATGCGGAGTCCATCCGCCTTGACCTGATCCCCAGCGGTTCCACGGAAAATGGATATCTGGTGACCGTGACCGAGCAGGGCGGCGGCACCGGCGGGCCCGACAGCACCACCTGCGCCTGGACCACCGCACGCGGTTACAACCTCAACAGCCTGAGCTGGCTGGTGAGCCCGGACTGTTATGCGGCCGATGCCCTCAGCTTTACCCGCTGGGTCGGCAATGCGGAATACCAGGTGTGGGCCACGCTGCCCTTTAAATTCCCCATGGGCGACAAGTTTTACGACCGCGTGTACTTTGACACCACGGGCCGGTTGGAGCCCCGGGAGACTTTTGGGGCCTGCGCCAGCGATGCGGCCTGCACGTCGTCGTACAGCGAGTGCGCCGGCGGCCTCTGTACCTGCCTGGCCGCCTTCGGCAATCAGTGTGTCTACAAACCCGGCGGGTATATTTATGAACCGAGCGCAAAGAGCATCTTTGCCCCCTACAGCGCGGGGGGAAATGCGCCTGTACTCTCCGCCGCCTGGGGTGCCTTTGATCTGAAATGGAACAAGGATGGCAACAAGGGATACATGACCGCCCAGACCGTGGTGTTTGAAGGAACCCTCGCCTATGTCATTTCATGGGTGGGCATGGATGTGTCCAGCACGACAGGCAATTTTGACAAGTTGCCGCCGACAAAATCCGGGGCGTGGATCAATACCGACTGGCTGGATTACCGGGATCGGGCGAACTTCCAGGTCATTCTGCGCATTGATGGTCGCGTGGCCTATTACTACGGGCCGGCGCTGCACAAGCCGGTCTGGGACGAGGTGGTGGATCGAGGGGGCTTCGTGATTGCCGCAACGGGGGGCATTGCCACCACTTCCTGTTCGGATGTGGGTGACTGCTCCGTGTACGGGGACGAGGCGGTATGTGACAACAGGGACCCCAGTCGCAGCAGCTACCGGTGCTATCGGGCGGCCTCTCCGCTGGTGCGGGACGAGGACACGGGCGACCTGCTGCCGGGCCTGGGAAATGAATAGGGGAGGTGAACAGATGACTATCAGAAATACCATTCATCTCCTTCTTGTCGCGGCTGCCATCGCGATGCTTTTTGTCGGTTCGGGTTGCAGCGACAAGGAATGCAAATCGACCTCGGATTGCGCCCAGAACCTGGTCTGCCAGAACGGCAAGTGCGTGGAGCCGGATTTTCTACCGACGACGGATGATGATTCGGAATCGGACACCACAGACACGTCATCCGATGACACGGAAACCGCAACGGACGGGGACTCCGACACGGACACAGACACGGACACGGACACGGATGCGGACACAGATTCGGATTCGGTTCCGGACGACACGGACACGCTGGACCTGAATGAATGCGTGGAGGACTGGGAGTGCCTGGACGACAACATCTGTACCGCGGACGTCTGCGACGAAGGCACCTGCGTGTATTCGCAGACGATGCCGGCTCCGGCGGGGTGCTGTGAGGATGCGGGCGACTGCGACGATCTGGACGACTGTACGTCCGATGATTGCAACAGCGCCAACTGGACCTGCGAACACAACTGGTTGACCACCGGCGGGTGCTGCCTGACCACCGACCACTGCAACGACGAAAGCGATTGTACAACGGACGTCTGCGGTCCCGATCGGCGTTGCCAGTACGTGGTGGAGGACATCACCGGCGGGTGCTGCGAAGACGAGTACGACTGTGCGTCGAG
This sequence comes from Deltaproteobacteria bacterium, assembly GCA_029565915.1. Classification (GTDB taxonomy): domain Bacteria; phylum Myxococcota_A; class Polyangia; order JAAYKL01; family JAAYKL01; genus JAKQNG01. The sequence continues at coordinate 27,271 of JAKQNG010000002.1, read as the reverse complement.
TTCCTGTGCCTACGTGTCGTGCGAGGCCCATGCCTGCCAGTACACGCTGGCCCTGCCACTGCTGCCGGGGTGCTGCAGTGACGCGGGAGATTGCGCGGACGACGGCAATCCATGTACCGCAGCGGTCTGCAACGCAAAGAAGCAATGCGAACACATTGCCGATCCGGATCTGGGCGCCAACTGCTGCGCCGCCCATGGGGATTGCGAAGACTGGAACGGCTGCACGACGGATATCTGCACGTTTTTACAAACCTGTTCCCACAGTCCGGTGTCGGCGCCGGGGTGCTGTGACGATGCGAACGACTGCGCGGACGGGGATAACTGCACAGCCGAAACCTGTGTGGACAACATCTGCGGATATTCGTCGCCGGCGGTTCTGCCCGGCGGATGCTGCGAGGATGCCGGAGACTGCGACGATTCCAACGAATGTACGCGGGAAGTGTGCGATGACGGCCATTGTATCAGCGCCCCGGATCACACCCTGGCCGTCGGCTGCTGTACAGAAACGAGCCATTGCGCCGATGGCAGCTCCTGCAATCAGGAACTCTGCGACGACTGGGACAACCACTGCTACTACACGCCGCCGGACCCGGGCGCCATGGCGGAGGGCTGCTGTATCACGGGAACCGATTGCGTGCATGCGACAGAACCGGATTGCAATGTGGGGCAGTGCGGCCTCGGCACGCCGTGGACCTGCGGCTGGTCGCCCATTGACGACGGGGGCAGCGGCTCCAGCTGCGAGAGCGGTGATTACTGCGATGGCGAACAGTCCTGCGCGGCTGGCAGTTGCGTGACCGACGGCAGCAGCATTCCCTGTGGCGGGGACAGCAATCCCTGCCGGGACCGGGTCTGCGACGAAGGGGGCGATGCCTGCACACTCTTTGCCGAATACGACACGGACGTGAGCTGTGAGGACGGCCTGTTCTGCAACGGAGAGGATGTGTGCCTGGCGGGTGACTGCACCCATCGGAACGCGCCCTGCGCCGACACGGACGCCGGGGAAGAGTGTGTCACCTCCGCCTGCGTGGAGGAGGACGATATCTGTGCGGACGAAAACGCACCGGACAATACCTGGTGCGAGAGCGCCGACGTCTGCGATGGCGTCAGCGTCTGCCTCTCCGGTGTCTGCACCGCCGGCAGCGCATGCGGCGACGGGGACGACTGCAACTACTTCACGTGTGAGGAAGATACGGAGAGCGGGGCGCCATCCTGTGTGTCCCATCAGATGCCGGACGGCACTGTGTGCGATATCCGCTATTCGGGAATGTGCTTCGGTTCACAGGAACGCCGATGTCTGGACGGGGTATGCGCCATGGGCACCGATCCGATGTGCACCATCAGCGGCGGCTTCGGCAAGCAGTATCAGTGCGTTGCCGTGTGGGGATCGCCGGCCGGCTGCATTGAGGATTCCCTGAACTATGAATACGAGATTGTGGACTGCCACGCCGTTGACACGGATACAGCGGCGATCAGCCCGTATGTCGAGTTTTCCACCGCCCTGCAGCACGACAAGGTGAACAGCTACGGGGCCACCTGTGGCAGCGGTTACACCGGCGGCGATTTCATTGTGCAGGTGAATGTAATGGCCGGCGACGAGGTGGACATTTCGTTGCTCGCAGAGCGTACGACGGATGGACAGCATGCCACCATCCTGATTCTCGAAAACGCGGACTTCCCTTCGAGTTGCGTGTCCGCCACTGCATCCACTTCGGTGGCGACCTATACCGCCGGCGAAGACGGTTCCATCTGGGTGGTCGTGGATATGCAGAACCGGGGATTTGCCGCCGGCCTCCTGCAGATTGAATGCAACTGAACACCGGATGGCGTCGATGACACCCGATGAGCTGGCGCGGTACTGGTACTGGGTGCCGGACGACTATCTCAACATCCATGGCGCCGTTGGTATCCACGTCTATGATCTGATGACGTTCATGGCCCTGATCGGCGGTGTGGCGATCTGGTGGTGGATGGTGCGTTCCTGCCCGGCGGGCCTGAAAAAAAAGGCATTCACACTGCTGGTCATTTCGCTGATCGCAGTGGTGTCGGCCCGGGTGTTCCACATTCTGTTCTATGACCTGCAGACCTATCTGGAGCGGCCGCACCTGATTTGTCGATTCGGCATCGGACGGTCCATTCACGGCGTTGTGGCCGGTTTCATCATCGGTGCGATTGTGGGCGCACGGATGCTGAAGGTTTCGATTGAATCCATGGCGAGAAGCCTGTCCCTGTGGCCCCTGTTCGGACTCGCGGCCGCACGGGTCGGCAATTTTTTCAACAGCGAACAGGTCGGCACCCCGTCCGATGTTCCCTGGGCCGTCCGGTTCTATTACGCGTGGGATCACGGTCACATCCCGCGGCATCCGGTGCAGCTCTACGAAGCCCTCTGGGCCCTTTTACTGGCCGTTGTCCTCGCTGTGCTGCTGTATCAGAAGCGGCGCAGCGGCTGGCTGGTGCCTTCGCTATGCCTGATCGGCTGGTCCGCTGGACGCTTTGTGACCGATTTCTGCCGTCACGCTCCGGGCCACCTCTTCGGCGACATACTCTCCACCGGACAGGTCCTCAGTATTCCCTTCTTTTTATTGGGACTCTATCTGCTGTGGTGCACGTTGCGGTTTTCAAAATCCGCGCTTCCTGATACCTGAACAATCATGTTTGACATTCAACAGGTGGGGGCGCGCACGCAGAAGCTGGCCGTCGATCTGTCCGGTCAATTCGGCATCAGCCGCGTGATTGACGACCCGGACATTCTGGCGTCGATGGCCGGCGACAAATCCCATTGCGCTCCCGCCATGCCCCACCTGGCGATCCGCGTCCGGACCGAAGAAGAAATCGGCCGGGTCCTTGTGGCGGCGCAGCAGCACCGGGTGCCGGTGACACCGCGGGGGGCGGGAACCGGCAAGTCCGGCGGGGCCATTCCCATCTGCGGCGGGCTGATCCTCGATTTGTCGAAGATGACGGACACGAAAGAGATCGATCGGCGCAACCTGCTGGCGGTGGTAGAGCCGGGGGTCATCACCGGCGCGTTTCAGCAGGCTGTTGAGCGAGAAGGCCTGTTCTATCCGCCCGATCCCAACAGTCTGGAGAGCTGCACCCTGGGCGGCAATGTCGCCCACAATGCCGGAGGTCCGCGGGCCTTCAAGTACGGCGTCACCCGGGAATACGTGCTGGGTACGAGGACCGTGCTGCCGGATGGCAATCCCGTGACCACCGGGCGGCGAACGGTCAAAGGGGTTGCCGGCTACGACATCACGGGACTGCTGGTGGGCTCCGAAGGCACGCTGGGAGTGTTTACTGCCGTCACCCTGCGGCTCATCCGCCGGCCGACCGCCCTGGCCACACTGCTGATTGCGATGCCCTCCGAAGAGAAGGCCGGTGATGCGGTTTCGTCCATTGTCGCCGCGGGCATTGTGCCACGGGTGCTGGAGTTCATGGATCGCGGCGTGGTGGATGTCCTGCGCGCAAAGGGCGTACAGGGCGTCAGCGAGAGAACCGGCGCGCTCATCCTGGCGGAGGTGGACGGTCTGGACGAGGCGCTGGTGGAACGGGATGCGGTAGTCCTCTCTGAGCTCTGCGATCGCGCCGGCGCGGACGAGGTGTTCATGGCCCGTCACGGAACCGAACGAGAAAAGCTGTGGGCCGCGCGACGCCTCATGTCCGATGCCATTGCGGAGACCGCGCGACACAAAGCGTCCGAAGACATCGTGGTGCCCCGCTCGGCTGCGTCGGCGTTGCTGGCCGGCCTCAAGCGACTCGAAGAGAAATGGCAGGTCCGCATGGCCTGTTACGGGCACGCGGGGGACGGCAACTACCACGTCAACATCCTATGGAACGACGAGGATTTCTGCGTCGATGGGGCCGTGTCCGATCTGTTCGATCTGACCCTGTCCCTCCAGGGAACGATTACCGGAGAACACGGCGTCGGGCTTTCTAAAAAGGCGTATCTGCCGAAGGAACAGTCCGCTGCCCTCATCGCATTGCAGCGTTCTGTCAAGGCCGCCATCGATCCACAGGGCATCCTGAATCCGGGCAAGATTTTCTGAACGTTCCCCGGATTTATTCTTCGGTGGATTCGGCGCGCTTCACGCCCGTGATGTGGATGGTGTGGCTGGCGCTCTGGCGAGGGTTCTTGAAGGGCGGGAATGTGATTTTTGTCATCGCCTGCGACAGGCACTGTTCCAGGCCGGGGATGTCTGCCGGGATGACTTTCAGGTCGGAGGCAGCGCCGGTGGTGCCATCGATGGCAAAGTTCATGCGCACCTGGGTGAGGCTCATGCGCCGGGAGAGGGCGTCCTTGATGCAGGGCCGCAGCAGGACGGAGGCCTTGCCCATCATGACGCGGATGTGTCCGGGGGCCAGGTAGTCCGGCCGGTTGGCAAAGGCTTCCGCTTTCTTCTTTTCCAGTTCCGCCTGTTTTGCGAGCGCGGCTGCCTGTTCCTCCTCCGCTTTTTTCGCGGCGGCCTTGGCTTCCGCATCCGGATCGAGGATGACGAGAAGTTGTTTCCGGAGTCCGGGAAGGGTCTGCGGGTCGTCCCGGAGGGAGGCCACGAGGGTACTACCGTCTGTGCCGCCGAAGGCGAGGATGGCCCGGCAGATGGTTGCCAGCGCGTCTTCGTGGCCGAGGAAGGACGTGTCCGCATGGTAGAGAATGGCGAAGTCGCGAAGGGAGGGAACGATGGTTTCATTGCCCGTTTCGAGGATCGCCGCCGCGATGGGCGTCATGTCCGTTGCGGGCGTTTCGTGGTCGAACAGGTGCGCCATGAGGCCGTCGAGGGAGGCCGCGTCATTGAACCGCGCCAGCGAGGGGGCGATGATCCCCATGGGGGGCGACTTGGTCTGTTCGAGGTAGTCGTATTTCATCTGCAGGGCCTGCTGCATGTAGTCCAGTCCGCTGGTTCGATTCTGCAGTGCCTGCGTGAGGGCCGTCTGCAGGGCCGGGGGCAGTGTGGCGTCGGCATACAGGGCCATCAGGTCGGCCGTGACTTCGGGAATTTCAAGGCGACCCAGCAGGGAAACAGCCCAGGCGCGGAAGGGAATGAGGCGATTGTCGTTGTCGAGGATGATGTCGCGCAGGCCGAGCCGCGGGTCGGGCCGGTCGGGACTCGTGTCCCTGGCAGGAACAAAGCCGGGAACGTGGAAGAGGACCGATGCGGGTTTGCAGTCGGTGGGGGCTTCCCACAGGGACCGGCCGGTTTCCGCTGACAGGAATCGAATCGTGCCGTTGGTGGACACCGTGAACAGTCCATGTTCGGTGGCGTGCACGGCGCCGAGGTCCTCAGGGGCTGCGCTGGTCCACTGGACCGCGTCGGTTTCGGCGCTGAGGGCGACCACATATCGCCAGTAGTGGAGGTAGTAGCGGTTGTTCGCGAGGGAAATCCGGTCACTGCTCTTTTGCGGTGTAAAATAGAATCGGACCCGGTCCGGCGAGGTGAACCCGGGCAGGGGCCGGCGGAAACCGTCCGTTCCGAATCCGGGCGTATTCGGCGCCGGCGGAATTCCCGGTGAGAAGCCTCCGGAGTCGTCCCTGGTTCCCGCTGCGGCCCGGGCATCGAACCGGAACAGGGTGGCCATCCGTTTGTCCGTGCCTTCCGCGCCGTAGAAGACGTCGCCATTGATGGCGTGAACAAAATTCACGCTGAAGTCCCTGGTCAGCAGCCGGGCGACCTCCGCGCCATCCTGCAGTCCGAGCACCGAAATCTTGTTTTTCTTCCACGGAACAAACACCCGGTTCCCCCACGCGGCCGGCGCCCCGAGAATGCCGTTGCCGGTAATGTTCTCCCACAATTGCCTGCCGGTCGACATGTTGACGGCAATGATGCGTCCGTTGGAGTACCCCGCCGTATCGGCGCGACCGATGCCCGTAGTGAAGACCATGACATCGCCTGAAGCGGCTGCCCCGTAAAAATCCCAGCCTTCATCGATTTCCACCGCTGCGCGAACACGGCCGGTGGCGGCATCCAGTGCCACAACGTCCTGTCCGGACTGCAGGATGGCCAGATCGCCACGGCCGAAGAGCTTTGAATTGACGGGCATTTTTCGGCGCCACAGCTCTTTTTGCGCCGAGAGATCAAAGCAGGCGACGGCTTCTTCCGGTTCGGTGACCGCGATGATCACGTAAGGGTGGCTGTCGGAGCCCTTGTTGTCCGTTCCGGCGAGGGCCAGTTGTTCCCGCACGTTTTCAATGTCCTTGGGGTTGTTATCGGGAAACTTTGCTTCGAAGGCATCCGCCGTCGTTTCAAAGAACGGCCCGCAGATTTCGCCGGCGGCGCCGAAACAGAAAATGATGACCACGGCGACAAGGGCGGTGTGGAGAATGTCTCTTCGCTGGTTCGGACGAATGGGCATCAGTTATTCTCCCGCGATTTCCTGAACCATCCGGTCCAGCATTTTCAGAATCGGATCGTCCTGGGATTTTTCCCGCGTGGGGTTCAAGGCATCCCGCAGTTCGATGGCGAATCTGCGCACATCCGGTCCCGCCAGTTCATAAAGCTGATTCAGGATGTGCAGTTTGGTTTTCTGGTCAATATCCGCACGCAACGCGAATTCCCGCAGGCCGGGCAGGAGAATGCGGATGTTGATTTTTCCGAGGTATTCCAGCAGGCGCAGCGCATCCGGGTCTGCGCCCCGTTTGCCGATGGCAATGGCTGCTTCATTCACCGAGAGGTCGAACGCCCGGAAGAGGAGTACGACGCTCTCTTTGTCGCCGCGGGTTCCAAGGGCGGTTGCGGCAGCGGCACGGACATCCGGATCCGAATCCCGGAGGCGGTCTTCGATGGCGCGCGTGATTTCCGGGGCATCGATGCCGGACAGGGCATTGAGGGCGGCAAGACGAGCGTCCGGTCGCCGGTGCCGGAGATAGGGCAGCAGGGTATCCACCGCCTCCGGCCGACCCAGGGCGCCCAACGTATCAAGGGTCATGTTCGTGATATCGTCGCGCGGGCCACGTCGCAGCAGTTCGACGAGGGGCGGCACCGCCTCCGCGCGTCCCGAGAGTCCCAGCATCTGTACGCTGAAAATGACGACCTCGGGGTCCGGGCTCTGCAGATCGCGGACCATCGCCTGAAACTCCAAATCTTCCTGGGACGGCATCGCCTCCGGGGGCGTCTTGAGTCTGCCCGGCCTGGCGGCGCTTTCCCATGGCAGCAGGTACAGGCCGAGGATTACGACTGTTCCGATGGACCGAATTGTCTGTTTCATGTCATTCCCTGCTGCGGTCGGCGGATGGCGATGGGTATTCCGGTTATCGGATGGAATCGCGACCGACCGCTGTACTTTCCCGGGTTGATGCTCTCCTGAAGTGGTAACAATAAGAAATTCCTTTTTCAACGTCGTTTTCATAATCGCGATGCCTTGAAGAATCCGGACGGAAATATGATTTTACATGCGATTGAATGGCCGCAACAATTTGAAGATGGTTGACTTCAACCTGCCCCCGTGACATAGTTTCACGGCGGAAAAATTCAAGGATTTTCCATAGTATGACCTTCTAACCTCGGACAATTGGAGTGCTCCTGTGAAGAAACCGGTTCCTTTCGGAAAATATCATCTGATTGATCGTATCAGCGTCGGTGGCATGGCGGAGGTCTTCCGGGCGAAAACGTTCGGCGTTGAGGGATTCGAGCGCCAGCTCGCAGTGAAGCGCATTCTTCCGAGCATCGCGGAGGATGAAGAATTCATCACGATGTTCATCGACGAGGCGAAAATCGCGGTTCAGCTGACCCATGCGAACATTGCACAGATCTTCGACCTCGGCAAAGTGGGTGATGCCTATTTCATTGCGCTGGAATACATCGAGGGAAAAGATCTGCGCGCCATTTTTGATCGCATGCGCAAGAAGGGTCAGACGGTGCCGGTTCCGATGGCGGTATACGTCATCATGAAGGTCTGCGAGGGGCTGGATTATGCGCACAACAAGAAGGATGCGGCGGGAAACGACCTGAATCTCGTGCACCGGGACGTGTCGCCGCAGAACGTGCTGGTGTCCTTCGACGGGCAGGTGAAGGTCATCGATTTCGGCATCGCGAAGGCCGCTGGCAAGGCGGGCAAGACCCAGGCGGGCATTCTGAAGGGCAAATTCGGCTACATGTCGCCCGAACAGGTCCGTGGAATGGCCCTCGATCGTCGTTCGGATATTTTTGCGGTGGGGATCTGCCTGTGGGAAATGCTGACCGGCGAGCGGCTGTTCGTTGGCGAATCCGATTTTTCTACGCTGGAAAAGGTGCGCAACGTGGATATCGTTGCCCCGTCGTCATTTAATAAGCGGATTCCCCCGGATCTGGAGAAAATCGTGCTGAAGGCGCTCAGCCGGGAAGTGGAAGACCGCTATCAGAGCGCCATGGATCTGCACGACGATCTGCAGAGCTGGATGTACACGTCCGGCAATTTCTTTTCGCGCAAGGATCTGGCCGCTTTTCAGGGTGAGGTCTTCCGGGAGGACATTGAAAAACTCGCGGCGCAGAACGAGGAAATTGACGAAGCGCTGCTGCGATCGTCCGTGCCGCCTCCGCCGACACCCGCAGCGCCTCGACCGACGGGAACCCCGTCGGTACCGCGGCCGACCGGTGCTGGAGCGCCCCCCGCCCCGCCGAGGGCCACAGCGGTTCCCCCGGCGCCTCCCCGAGCCACGGGCCTTCCGCCGGTACCGGGCGCTGTACCGCCGAGACCCACAGCGGCCGGTGCGCCACCACGGCCGACCGGTTCCGGAATGGCGCCGCCGTCCATTCCAACGGTGCCGGCTGTTCCGACAATGGCACCGCCCTCTCCCAAGCCGACCATGCTCGGCATGCCCGTTGCGCCCCCCGCGCCACCGGGCCCGTCTCTGCCGCCGGACCTGGCTGGAGGACGCGTGGCAGTGCCCCGGCAGGGTGCTGTCAACATGGAGTGGGACGACGACGAGGAGCCCACGAATATTTATGGCAAAAATACGGCTGCGCAGATGGCAGCGGCCGCCAACCGGGCACCTGCGGCACAACCGCCCAGACCCACCGGACCCGTTCCGATGCCGACGCCGGCGCCCATGCCGCCGTCCCGTCCCGCCCCCACACCGATGCCCTCTCCGGTCCTCCGCCCCGCGCCTGTCATGGAGATGCGGGACGATTCGGTTGTTGCGGCCCGACCAGCTGCTTCCAGCAAGGGAAGTCGGGCGCTGATTATCGGGGTTGCCGTCGGCGTCATTGTGGCCGTGATCCTCGTGGTGGTTGGCTACAAGGCATTCTTCGAGAAGACAGGTGCCATTGAGCTGAACATCACCCCCGGCGACGAGTTGTCCGTTGTGGTAGATGGAACCAGAAAAATTCCCCAGAACGTGTCTCCCATGGTCATCGATGATCTGTCCGCCGGGGACCATTCCTTCATCATCCGGCGGGACGGGTACGAGGACAAGGAACTGTTGATTGTCGTGAAGGCCGGACAGTCGATGGCCACTAACGTCGAGCTGAAAGCCTCTGCAGCGGGCCAGTCCGGATTCTACTTGGAAACCGATCCGCCGGGCTGCACGGTGGAGGTGGATGGCCGCATCATTGACGACAAGTCGCCCCTGACCGTGTCGGATCTGCAACCCGGCAACCACGCGGTGAAGCTGAGCAAGGAAAAGTACCGTGACATGCGGTTTGAGGTGGAGATCAAGAAAGGCGAGAAACAGAATCTCCCCCTCAAGAAGCTGGAGCTGGCAAAGGTGGAAGTGACCTTTAATACCACGCCCCAGGGCAGTCCGGTGACGCTGGTCGAGGATGGCCGGCGCATCGATCTCGGCACAACACCTGCCTCGTATGAAGTTTACACGGAGAAAACCTACCGGGTGGAATATGAATGCGGTCGGGAAAAGGTAGTCAAGGACGTGCAGAAATCGGACATCGCCTCCGGCGGTGATCGCGTTAACCTCGCTGCCGTGGAGTGCGATTCCGGCGCCGGCTCCGGTTCCGGTGGACGACGGCCGACCGTGGCAACCGGTTCGGGCACCCGGCCGTCAGCGGGCACGCCGTCCGCGGGTACTCAGCCGGCCGCTGTGCCAACGCCGGCCGCCTCCGGGGAAGGTTACCTGTCCGTGCAGACCAAGCCATGGTCGATGGTGTACATCAACGGAACGTTCATTCGGAACACGCCGGTGGTCAAAACGCCGCTCAAGCCGGGCACCTACAACATCATGGTGGAGAATCCGGGCTTTGGTATCAAGCGTCAGTTCAGTGTGAAGATTCAGGCGGGTCAGACGACAACACTGGTTGAAAAGCTGATCTGAGCATGCTCTCGACCACTTCGAGAACCCTGTTCCGGGTGTGTCGAACAATCACAATCACCTCGTTCATTATTTGTTTTGCATGTCCGCGGGTAGCCTCAACGGATGTGGATGCGGCCAGCATTGTGTTGCTGCAGACCGGCGATGGCACACCTGCCGCCGCAGATGTCCGCGAGGCGCTGGACGATTCACTGGAGCAGGTGTCTCTGGTGTCCCGGTTGGTGCAGGTAAGTGAATTCCCCGAGCGGACCGAGGACTGGCGGAATCTCGCGATGGCGCAGTGGCGTGAGGCGCCCGGTACGCTGGCGCTGTTCGGTTGGATTTGTACGAACGGCGACTGCGCGGTCATTGCGGTGGAAACATCAACGCTGACGGTTCTTGTGATTCCTGCCCTTCGTCCAACCGGTGATGAACCAACGATATCCGGGACCGGTCCGTCGGAAAATGACACTGCGGCCGACAGCAGCTCTGACGAAGTTGCCGGACGTGTCGCCGCCATCATCCGTGAACTGGTGTACGGCTCTTCTCTGACGGAGCTGCCGCGGGTGGTGCAGGATGCCGACGGCAGCGGCCGGGGAAAGAAGGAGCGCCGTCCGGTTCCCTACCCGGATCGACTGGAAGTCGAGGCGCCGTCGGGCAGTGCAAAAGGGCAGGCCCGCCGACCGCTCGTGTGGATGGAAGCCGGTTACGCGGGGGCCTATCCCTACCCGACGCCGGGGACGGTTCACGGGGTGCTGGCTGGTGCCGCGTTCTATCCACGTCGATATCTGGTACCTGTTGCCCAGCTCGGGTGGATGGGCGTGCGGCATCATGAGACCAGTGTCGGAGAGGTGGCCACCAGCGCGTTTCCCATTGCGTTGTCTCTGCGGTTGTCGTTTCCCCTCGGAGCAGCCCTGCTGGGTGTCGGCCCGCTGTTCCGCATGGACATGACAATGGTCCGCATCCGTCCCGAAGGAAGGGATGCGACGTCGAAGTTCGATCTCAACCTGGTGGCCGGCGGTATGACGACCTGGAATATTCCCCTGCCCGGCAACCGCCTGGAGGCCGTGATGGGCGCCTCCGTGGCGGCTGTTTTTCTGGCGGACAGCCACCGGATTGACAACAGCACTGTTCTTCGCGGACCGACCTTTGAATTTCTCTGGTATGCCGGGGTGACCTGGCAGGTGTCCCGCTGACGCTATCGCTGTCGAAAGAGCCGCAGTCCCCGCCGGGTGTCTTCCCGGGGTTGCAGCGGCGGCGTGGCCCGGTGCATGTCGGTGCCCAGCGCATCCACCAGTCCCCGGATGTAGAGCCAGCGCGCGGCTTCACCGGTGCGACTGGTTTTCGGCAGTGAGAACGACGGATGATTTACCTGGAAGCGTACGCCCAGCTCCCTGAGGTGATCCACCATGCGGGGATTGCCCTGCAGAAATCGATAGCGTTCCGCGTGGGCGAGGAGCGGGGTGTAGCCCGAGGAGCGGAGGTGGTAGATGATGTCTTCGAGCAGCAGCGGAGTGGTATCTACCGGCGACTCGAAGAGGACGAACTGCTCCGGACCGAAGCTGATGACATCCTGTCGACGGATGGCAGTGAGGAATGCGCTTTCTGCATAGTATTCCGCCGCGGGCAGGACTTCCAGCGCGAGACCTTCTTCGCGCAGGGCAGCAGACAGCGCCTCGACTGCCGCCCGGATGCCGTCGGCCGTGTTCGGGTACACATCGGAAATCACATGAGGGGTTGCGGCCACCCGGGAGATGCCCATCTCAACGAGGATTCGCGCGATGTCCATGGAGCCTTCCATGGTGGAAGGACCGTCGTCGATGCCCGGCAGGATGTGGCAGTGCGCATCCAGTTCTCCGATGGGAGGGGGATCGATCAGGCCGTCGCGACGGACAAACAGTGAGAACATGGGCCGGTTGCTGCTTTCGTTGCGTTCGTTGAGACAACTTCATTTCTATCAGCACCGGCGGGGTTCTTCAAGTAATACTCGACCCGTCTCGGGGCCGAATTGGAATTGACGCATCCGGTAGATTCATTCAAATGAAGAGGCGCCCGCGGGTGGCGCAGAAAAGGTGAGTGGCATGGAACGATGGGAGAAGATTCTGAATGACGGCTGGACCGGACTGCTCGCGGGAGCGGTGGCCGGCCTCGGGGTGGCGCTGGTGGATTCCCTGCGCCTGTGGATGCTCGGCGGTGTGGACTGGTCGCTGCCGGGGTATGCGGCCCTGCTGTATGTGCCCCTTGTGGGAATGGCGGGCGTCGTCGCGGTCATCAAGCTCCGTTGGCTGCTGCCGCTGGTGGGCCGGAAGGCGCCGTCGCCCCTGATGGCGGGACTGGTTTCCTCTGCCGCGCTGTTCGGCCTGTGTGTGCTGGCCATCGGTTTCTTCTACCTGTTCCGCGACGTATTTGAAGAAAAGTTTCCGGTGACATCTTTGCGCATGCTGGGCTCGATGGCGGTTCTTTTTCTGATTCTCTCTGCCTTCGGCGCGGGCGGGACGCTGGGACTGAAGAAAATTCTCTCCGGCACCGTTGGCGCGCGTCTCAACCGGAAACAGGGATCGGTTGCTCTGACGGCCATCGTCGCGGTGCTGGCCATTGTGTCCTTAGCGTCGGGCGGGCCCGCTGCGGGTGACCCTCTGAGGGCGGCACCGGCGACCAGACGACCCAACATTATTCTCGTGATGAATGACACACACCGGGCCGACTACACGGGTGTTTACGGCGGCCCGAAGGACCTGACCCCGCGACTGGATGCGTTTGCCGGGGACGGTGTGGTGTACAACGGGTTTGCCAACGCTTCCTGGACCCGGCCGTCGGTCACCACGATTCTCACCGGGCGCTACGCATCGTCCCACACAGCGATGTTCAAGGGATCCATCCTTCCCGACGAAGTGACCACGCTGGCGGAAGTGCTGAACGGCGGCGGCTACGAGACCATCGGCATTGCCACCAACTACAACCTCACCCCTTTCTTTAACGTGGACCAGGGGTTTTCCGATTATGAATACCTGCCTCCCCGGCTGCCATTCGGCGCATCGGACGAGCAGTCCAAGCTGATTTTCATCGAAGTCGTCAAGAAGATTGCAGCCCGGTTGCAGGGCGGACGGGAAGTACCGGAGGACTATTACGTGGTGGGCGAAAAGGTGACGGACCGCGCGTTGCAGAAGATTGACGGGCGCGACACGAAGCGGCCGTTCTTTCTGTTTTTGTCTTACATGGACGTGCACGACCCCTATTTCCGCCATCCGTACGACGGCCATGCCATCTCCCATCGCGCCAACCCCGACCCGGATCCAGCGGACAAGGCACTCATTGCAGAGATGAAGGAGTTGTACAAGGGCGAAATCCGCTACTGGGACAAGCATTTCGGCCGTCTCGTGGACGGGTTGAAGCAGCGCGGTCTGTACGACGACACAATGGTGGTGGTGCTGTCCGACCACGGTGAGGAGTTCGGCGAGCACGGCGGCTTCTGGCACGGGACCACGCTGTACGACGAGCAGCTGAAGATTATTTTTGTTGTAAAGTATGCGGCATCTTCCCTGTTTGCCTCCGCAGCGGGCCAGAAGGTGGATTCCTGGCATTCCCTCGTGGACGTGGCGCCCATGATCATCGAACAGGCGGGGCTCGACATTCCGTCGGAGATGCAGGGGGTTGCGCAGCACGCGGGCGAGCGGGACAGCGTGTTTGCTGAGGAGGACCACCAGGGCAACATCCTGACGTCCACGCGGTATGCGGCAAAGGACGGGGCCCTGCGCAAGGTGATTGCGGCCAATGAGGGCAATCCGCGAGGGCTGCCGACGCTGGAGCTGTTTGACGTGTCGGCCGATCCTCTTGAGCAGAAGAATCTGTCCGGGGAGCGGACGATGGTGCCCGAGGCGCTGGAGCAGTTGACGGATGGTCAGAGAAAGGCCCGCCGTGGCAGGGCGGCAGCGGCGCAGGGAGAGCTGACCGGAGAGATGAAAAGCCAGCTCGACGCACTCGGGTACATGGAAGACGAAAAGTAAACGGATCGGGTCAGTTCTTTTTTTCGCGACGCGGCGCTTTCTGCGAAGGCGGGCGCACCGGATCCGGCTTTTCTTCCGGCCGGGGACGGACGGACGGCGTGTCCGGCCGGTTGCCTTCCGGTCCTCTGTCGCGTTTGGCGCTGTGGTCCACCTTCCGGTTGTCGATGGCATTCCGATCATTCTCCGGCTTCGCCTGATTTTCCGGCTGTGCCTGATTCTCCGGCTTCGCCTCGTGAACCGGTTCTGCCGGTTGTTCCGGCTTCACGCCGTGATCCCTGTCCGGTCGGTTGTCCGGCTTCAAGGGATGGTCCGGATGGTCCGGGTGTTCCGGATGGTCCGGATGGTCCGGTCGAACTGTCGGTCGGTCGGGCTGGTCGGGCCGGTCGGGTCGGTCGGGCCGGTCGGGCTGGTTTCCCTGGGGACGGGGCCTGTCCGTGCGAATCCGGTGCCGGTCCCGGTGGTGGCTGTCGTCTTCCCGTCCTTCGCCGGATTGGTGCCAGTAACCCGGGCTGTACCAGTGGTCCCCATCCGATTCGCCGTAGACCGGAACCGCCCAGACGGCGCCGTCGACGGGCGGGATCAGCCAGATGCCGGAAACCCACACCCACTGTACGGCGGCCAGATCCCAGTGCCAGTAGCCGTCCACCCAGACATGGCGGTGGGAAGGCCGGGGCGGGATATCCGTCGCGTGGTGGACCGGTGGTCCGCCGTAGGTGAAAAAGGGGCGGTTGTCGGGGTAGTAATACCGGTGCACCGTGCAGCCGACGAGAAGCAGGGCGGTCAGCAGGGCCGGCAGCAGGAGCGGCAGAGTGCGGATGGATGTCTGGTTCAGGTTCATGGCGTTGTTCCCTTTCCTCATGACGAATACTAGGGCCTGTTCGCGGGGTCGTCAAACCCTGTGGAATGGACGCATCGGGGAACCCCGGAATTCAAGGAGGAGGGGCGATCGCGTCAGCGGAAGAGGATGTCGGACACGCCGGCAAACGCGTTCAGATCCTGCACCAGTTCGTCGGTGGGTGCCAGACGGAGCTGTTCCGGCAGCCGGATGGTGGTTTCGGCCCCGGACTGACGCACTTTGATGAAAGCATCGCAGCGTCCACCATGCCTGGCGAGAACATCTTTCAACTGCTGGAGCTGGGACAGGCCGAAGGCATCCGCGTCGACGAACAGGTGGACCTCCCGGGTGGAGCGGGAACGGACCTCGTGGAGATAACTGGCTTCCTGCACGGAGATTTTGCGCAGGCTTTCTTCTTCGCCCTCTTTTTCGCTCCGGTTGTCCAGCATCACCCGCCCCTTGAGGAGCAGGGGTTCCGTGCTGTTCAGCACGACGGAACAGCTGTCCAGGGCCGTGGAGAACACCAGAAACTGGGCCCGCCCGAACAGGTCTTCGAGGACGCCGATGCCCATCCGTTTTCCCGCCTTCGTTTTGCGCTCGCTGTATTCGGTGACGATGCCGGCCACGAGGAATTCCTCGCCGTCTTTTTTCTGCTGCAGGGTGAGGGTGGTGTTTCCCGTGAGGCGCGCCGCTTCCTTTTCGTAGCGCTCCATGGGGTGGCCGGACATGAAGAGGCCGAGAGCGGCTTTTTCGTTGTTGAGGATTTCGCGTTCGGACCAGGGAAACGCGGTGGAATAGTCGCCGGGAGGCGATTCGTCCGAAGGGGCGGGGCCGGTTGCGGCGGGCGCGGCAAAGGCGCCGAAGAGGCTGGTCTGGCCGGTTTCCCGGTCCTTCTGGGCCGACTTCCCCCGTTCCAGCGCCGTTTCGAGGACGCCGGCGATATGTCCCCGGTTCAGCACCCGTTTGTCAATCGTGCCGTCAAACGCACCCGCGCGGATGAGGCTTTCGATGACGTTCTTGTTCACCCGTGACAGGTCAACCCGCATGGCAAAATCGAAGATGCTCGCAAACGGACGTTCCTTCCGCGTGTCGAGGATGGAGCCGAGAGCCGCAGCGCCGACGCCCTTGATGGCGCCGAGACCGAACAGGATGCGGCCGGTCAGTCCGCTGTCGTCGCTGCGGTAGCGCACCGAAAAATCTTCTTCGGATTCGTTGATGTCCGGCGGCAGGATGTCAATGCCCCGCTCTTTTCCCAGATGGATGTACTCGGCAATTTTTTCGGTGACTTCGCGGTCGCAGGTGAGCAGGGCGGCCAGAAACTCCACCGGGTAGTGGGTTTTCAGCCAGGCCGTCTGGTAGGCGATGAGTGCGTAGGCGGCGGAGTGGCTCTTGTTGAAGCCGTAGCCGGCAAACTTGTCGATCTTGTCGAAGATGTCGTTGGCCAGGGCGGTGGAGAGGCCTTTTTCTTCGCAGCCGGAGACGAAGCGGGCCCGTTCCTTGGCCATGTCTGTGGCTTTCTTCTTTCCCATGGCGCGCCGCATGAGATCCGCCTGTCCCAGGGAGTAACCGGCGAGGATCTGGGCGCACTGCATGACCTGTTCCTGGTAGACAATCACGCCGTAGGTTTCCTTCAGCACCGTTTCGAGGCTGGGGTGAAAATAGACAATTTCTTGCCGGCCGTGCTTGCACTCGATGAAGGTCTGAATCATGCCCCCTTCCATGGGGCCGGGGCGGTACAGGGCGACGGCGGCGATGATGTCTTCAAAGCAGTCGGGTTTCAGGTCTTTCAGCATGCTCTGGAATCCCGACGACTCCAGCTGGAAGACGCCCCACGTGTCGCCCCGGGAGATGAGCTGGTACACTTCTTTTACGTTGAGGGGAATTGTTTCGATGCGCACCGGCGTGGTCACGTCCGGCCGTCGGTTCACCAGCTTGACGGCCGTGTCGATGACCGTGAGGGTCTTCAGTCCCAGGAAGTCGAATTTCACCAGGCCGCACTGTTCCACGTAGTTCATGTCGAACTGGCTGGCCAGCAGGCCGCCTTCCGCCCGGTCTCCGGCGGTGAACACGGGAACGTATTCCCACAGGGGTTTGTTGCCGATGACGATGCCGGCCGCGTGGGTCGATGCGTGGCGGTTGAGGTTTTCAAGACGCTCCGCGTAGGTGAGCAGCTGGTCCACTCGGGCATCTTCCCGGCGGGCCGCCTTCAGCTTGTCTTCTTCCTGCAGGGCCTGGTGCAGGGTCATCTTGGCGTCGTCGGGCACCATCTTGGCGATGCGGTCCACGTCGGCGTAGGCCATGCCCATCACGCGCCCCACGTCCTTCACCACGGAGCGGCTCTTCAGCAGGTGGAACGTGGCAATCTGTCCCACGTTGGAAAAGCCGTATTTTTTTACCACGTAGTCAATGACTTCGCCCCGGCGGTTCTTGCAGAAGTCCACGTCGAAGTCGGGCATGGAAACGCGCTCGGGGTTCAGGAATCGCTCGAACAGCAGATTGAGCGGAATCGGGTCGAGATCGGTGATGCGCAGCGCGTAGGCCACCAGGGATCCCGCGCCGGAACCCCGGCCGGGGCCCACGGGAATGCCCTCGTTCTTTGCGTGGTTGATGAAGTCCATGACGATGAGAAAATAGCCGGCGAACCCCATGTCGCAGATGGTTTCCAGCTCCATGTCGAGGCGCCGGCGGTAGGCGGTGGTGTCGACGACGATGCCCGACTGTTCAAATTCGGTAAAGCGCCGGTTCAGCATGTCGTGGGCCGTGTTGCGCAGAAACTTTTTCAGGTCCATCCCGTCGGGGGTCTTGTAATCGGGCAGCTCCAGGGGCCCGATGGGCACCACGTTTTCGCACATGGCGGCGATGCGCACCGTGTTGGCCAGGGCGTCGGGAAAGTGCTTCATGGCGGCGGCCATCTCCTGCGGCGTGCGGAGGAACAGCTGGTCCGTGTAGTGCATCTTTCCTTTTGCTTCTTCGAGGGTGGTGGTTTTGCTGATGCACATCAGCACCGTGTGGGCGGCCGCATCTTCGCTGGTGAGGTAATGGCAGTCGTTGGTGGCGACCAGAGGAATGCCCAGCTCCTGGCCGATGCGCCGCAGGGCCTCGTTGTAGGCGTCCTGTCCATCATAGCCGTTATTCTGCACTTCCAGAAAGAACATGCCCGGTTCGAAACAGGCCGCCAGTGCCCGCGCGGCATCCCTTGCCTTGTCGTACCCGCCGTTGATGAAGGCCTGGGCCACTTCGCCGCCGAGGCACGCCGTGAGGCCGATGATGCCGGCGCTGTTGGCGGCCAGCAGTTCCTTGTCAATGCGCGGATGGTAATAGAACCCTTCGACAAACCCCATGGAGACCAGAAACTTGAGGTTGCGATATCCCTCCTGGGTGCGCGCCAGAAGGATGATGTGGTAGGCGGCGCGACGGCTGCGATCCCGGCGGTCGCCTGGGGCCATGTACGCCTCGCAGCCGATGATGGGCTTGACGCCGGCGGAAATGGCCGTCTTGTAGAAGTCCATGGCGCTGTACATGTTGCCGTGGTCGGTCACTGCAACGGAGGTCATGCCGCAATCCTTGATTCTGGGAATCAGATCCTTGATGCGGATGGCGCCATCCAGCAGGGAATACTGACTGTGCAGGTGAAGGTGGACGAAGTCGGGGGCGGTGGTCATCGATTCACAATGAACGAAACCGTGCGTGGTTTGTAAAGGGAAAAAAGCCGCCGTTACCGGAGGGCGCTGCAGTGGTGCTGGAACGATTGGAATGCCTTGAAATGAGAGGGTTTGCGCGGTTCAGCGCTTGACGCGCTCGGAGTATTCACCGGTGCGTGTGTCGACGCGGACCCATTCGCCTTCGTCGACGAAGAGGGGCACCTGCACCAGGTGTCCGGTGGAGAGCTTCGCCGATTTCGTGGCGTTGGTGGCTGTGTCTCCCTTGGCCCCCGGCGCGGATTCCACGATCTGCAGCTCGACAAAGTTGGGCAGCGTGAGGCCGATGGGGTTGTTGTTGAAGAACAGCATGCTGACTTCGATGTTTTCGTACATGAAAGGGATGGCGTCATCGACCTGTTCCCTGCTGAGGGTAATCTGGTCGTAGGTCTCGTTGTTCATGAACGTGAAACCGTCGCCGTCGCTGTACAGGTACTGCATCTTGCGCTCTTCGAGGTCGGCCTTCTCCAGCTTGTCGCCGCTGCGCCAGGTCTGGGCGTAAAGGGAGCCGGTGATCATGTTGCGCACCTTGCATTTGTAAAGGGCGGTGCCCTTGCCGGGCTTCACGAACTGGCATTCGGTGATGGTACAGGGGGCGCCGTCGATGACGACCTTGGCACCCTTGCGGAGCTGACTCATGTCGATCTGCATTTGAATGATTCTCCTTACATATGAGCGTCTTTGAAAGTCGGGTCCGGAGGCCCCCGCTGTGACGCGTCTTCTTACAGGGGAAGGTGCGGGGCGTCAAGGTGGCGATAGGCGCGCAGGGGCAGCTGGTCCGCTTTTGTTTTTGGCTATTCGGCGTAATACGAATGCAATAAATGCCACATTTGTTCATATTCTGCACGGCCGTGCAACATCTGTGCATTCCCGGATGGGCACCCCGGTTGAGGTGACAGGACAGGCTCAGCACTTTCCGGCCGCGTCGGCGGCGCAGGAAATCGGGCAACCTTCGCAGTAGATGCACTGGTGATAATAATTGAGTGGGGCTACGCCGCCGGGATAGTCCTCTTCACAGGCGGATACGCAGGCGGTCCAGTCCTCGCCGGTCAGGCCGATGCACTCGGTCGCGCGGCAGGCATCAAGGCTGGCGCAGTCGGCGCTGGCATTGCAGGCGTCCACTGCGTCTTTGCAGGTGGTGTTCATGGCGCAGCCCCAGCATTCGGAGTAGCAATCCGTGCCGACCGCATCACAGATGCTGTGGACGTCGTCAGTGCCCGTGTCGGTAGCCGTGTCCGAATTCGTGTCCTCCACCGGCGGCACGCAGGACTGGGGATTGTTCCCGGACGGATCCGGTCCGTTGTCCGAAGTGGTGCACCAGTAGTAGTCACCCCGCTCCATATCCGCCGTAAACCAGGAGCAGGTGTACGTCTCGGCGCAGGGATAGCAGTACAGGCGGTGGTTAAAGCAGTAAACGACATTGCCACTCTCATCGCAGCATCCCTCGTAGGTGATGCCCCGACAGTCGTCAGAAACCGGCTGAGCCTTCATACCAGTGATCACGGCCGGGCAGTAACCGTCCACCCAGTAGTCGCGACTCGTATCTGGAGCTGTGTCCAAATCCGTATCTGAATCACTGTCCGTATCTGCGTCGCTGTCGGTATCGCCATCAGTATCAGCATCCGTATCGCCGTCTGAATCCGCATCCGAATCCGTATCAGAACTGCTGGTTTCGCAGTCACAAACACCCCATGACGCGCCGTCCGTTGCACACGCCTGCGTGCCATCCGGCTGCCCGCCGCCACATAGGCATGTCTGCATTTCGCCGGGTTCACAGAGTTGTCCTGCCTCTCCTTCTGAGAGATGTCTGCACTGAATGCTGCCCAGTGCAGTCAGGGCCAGCAGAATGTGACTGAAGTGTCTGAAAATCGGGCGAATTCCCACCATGGCATGCCTCCTCGTTAAGTAGCCGCTTTGCGGCAGAAACAGGCAAAATCAGGTTGTGGAAAAGACAATACCACCGAACGGCTCGGCTGAAACGAAGAACAGGCCCAACGCGGAACGGGACCGTCACCCTCGGCAGCTCCGTCATTCCCGCAAAAGAGGTCCCTTGAAAATCACTTCTCTATCGATCAGCCCGTGGTAAAGTTGCCGCATCTTTTTTCAAACAATGCGAGGTGGCAGAATGCGAAGCAGGATGTGGATCATGGTTTTGTCTGCAATGGTGTCGGCCTGCGGCGGCGGTGGTGGTGCGGGCGAAGACACGGACAGCACGACGGATGTGACCGACGCGGACACGGACACGGATACGGATACGGACACGGATACGGATACGGACACCGATGCCGATTCAGATACAGACACAGACAGCGATGCGGACACAGACAGCGATGCGGACACCGACAGCGACACGGACACCGCCTCGGAACCGGCCCTGGTCGAACACCTGTATACCGCTATGGATGCGGAGTTCCCCAATCCGGAACGCGGCTGGTATCGCTACCGGGACTACAACAGCCTCGGGGATCTGAACGCACTCCGTGCAGACAACCAGACCCTGATTTACGGCAGGACATATATCCCGCAGTTTCGCAACAGCCCGCTGTTCGAGGACTTCCTGGCCGATTTTCAAGAAATGTTCGACGCGGCGCGCAACGCCGGCGTCAAGGTGAATCCGCGCATCATCTACGCCGGGGACGAATCTGAAGAGGATGCCCCCATTGACATCGTGCTGGCCCACATCGCGCAGCTCAAGCCCCTGCTCGCACAGAACGAAGATGTCATCAATGTCATCAGCGGTGGGTTTGTCGGCGCCTGGGGAGAGTGGCACACCTCTTCCAACAATCTGACGTCGGTGGAGAACCGGACCGCCATCCTCGACGCGATACTCGATGCCCTGCCGCCGTCACGGATGTTTCTGATGCGTTATCCGCCGTACAAACGCCAGTATACCGGGGGAACGATCGACAATCCGGCGAGCTGGCTTACCGCGGAGGGTGCCTTTACGGGTTCGACGTTGTCGCGCATCGGCCACCTGAACGACTGTTTCATGTCGTCGGAAACGGATGTCGGCACGTATTCCCCAGAGGGACGCGCTGCCGAACTGGCCTACCTCGGCGCCGAAGGCCCGTTTACCGCATGGGGTGGTGAGACCTGCAGCGAAAGCGAATACAACTCCTGCGTCCACACCCTCAGTGACGCCGCCATCCTGCACATCAATTTTCTCAACGCCGACTACAATCAGACCGTCCACGCAGTCTGGGAGGAGGAGGGCTGCTACGACGAAGTTTCCCGGCGGCTTGGATATCGGTTTGTCCTGCGCAGCGCGAAGCTCCCCGCAGCCGTGCGACCCGGAGGGATCCTGCGAATCGAGGCGGTTATCGAAAACGCCGGATTCGGCAATCTGTACAACCCGAGACCCGTTGAAATCGTGCTCCTGAACAACGACACCGGCGATGCGCTGGCGGCTGGAATCTCAACCGATCCGCGGTTCTGGACTGCCGGTCAGACGACGGACCTGCTCGCCCGTCTGCGCATCCCGGGCGACCTGGCGGAAGGCACCTGGTCCGTGGCCATCCGCCTGCCGGACGCGTCGCCATCCATTCGCGGCGATCATCGCTTTGCCGTGCGGTTTGCCAACGACGATGTCTGGGATGAAGCAACGGCTTCGAACATCCTTGTCACCAATCTGGTCATCGATGACAGCGCGCCCGGCAGTGCCGATCCCGCGTTTCTCGTTTTTGCTGAAATCGAACCCTGACTTGCCGCCAGACCCGGCGGTACAGGTCCCCGCCGGATTCCGTTCCCGGACGGGCCCCTCTGATGTCGCGGAGGTAAGGGGAGGGGAGGGGAGGGCGCACACACGGGGGCGTTTCTACTCCGGAATCCAGCCGCCGAATACCGCAGAGAGGTTTCGCATGGTGGCCGCTTCCTCGGCCGTGATCCGGCGGGAACCGGCGATCCGCGACGATGTATTGATGAGGTTTCCCGAGGTATCCCGGCTCTGGTATTCCCAGAACCGGAGCTGGGACGTGCCCGAGCCGGTGATCACCCATCCTGCGGGATCGATGTGGCTGCCCATTTCGCAGTTGATATACGCCACGTGGCTGGCGGGATAGCTGCCCACATCGATGCGGGCCAGGTAGTCGCCCGTAATGCCTGCGTCGGCGGTCAGGCGGCAGTCCACAAATACATACCCATACTTTGACGCGTCGTTGCGGGACTGCACGATGTAGCCCTTGCGTCCCGTCGTATGGATTTCGCACCCGTTGAAGACCACGATGCCGCCGCCCCACACATAGTCCACATTGCCGGCGATGAGGCAGTTGTCCGCGTAAATCCGCCCGTCCCAAAGCAGGGTGTCCTGGAGGCTGCGGATATCCGCGTCCCGCACAATGCACCGATCGCAGCTGCGCAGCTCCAGCGCTTCGGCCTGGGAACCGCCCTGGGGCGTCTGGTTGTGGATGGTCAGGTTTTCCACCGTAAAATCCTGCATGTCCGCCGCATAAAACAGCGTGCGGCGGCGGGTATCCGGATTCAGGTTGTTGTTGTTGACGCCGGCGATGACCACCTGCGAGCGGCTGTCGCCCCGCACCGTGACATCGCTGCGATCATTGAAGCGGACAACGCCGTAGTAGGCACCCGCGCCGATGGTGATCAGGCTGCCGTCCACAGACGCATCCGCCGCGCCCTGCAGAGTGCAGAACTGACCGTCCCCGTCAAGGGAGACCCGCAGGTTCGTCCGGTCTGCCGGCGCCGCCGATGCAGTGGAAAAGCGCCAGGTGGTGGCATCGGATATCTGCACCGGCGTGCCGTCCGGCCGGGTGACCACCCCGGCATCCACGGTGACGTAGAAGGTGCGGTCATAGCCGAGTCCCGCGGCCGGGAGCGTGAAGATCGCTTCGTTGCCGTGGACGAAGGCCGGTTGCGGGAGGGTCATCGTTTCGCCGGCCACCTCATCCGTCACCGTTGCGGACGCCATGTTGATCGAAGCCACCGGAGACGCAGTGTTGGACGCATCATACACCCGCACACTGCCCGCGTTTCCCAGGGTGGGAGGGCCGTCGAACCGGAGCCGCAGGGATGGATCCGGGCACACCCCGCTGCTCCCCGGCACCGGAAAAAAGGGCGCATCCGGAGGCGTGTCTGTCTCCGTGTCCGTATCCGTATCTCCATCGCAGGTACCGGTTTCGAGCCCCGCGCCGGTGATGGTCATGCTGTCGATGTTGGCGAGGCCGGACGCGCCCGTCGCTTCGAGGCGGATGAGGTTGTTGCCCGCGGCCAGCGTGGCGTTCGCGCTTGCGGTGCTCCACGTTGTCCACTCCACGGTGCTTGAGAATGCCACGGGGCCCACCGATGTTCCGTTGATGATGAGCTGTGCCGGGCGATCGGTGTTGGCGGCGTAGCGCCAGGTGAAGTCCGCCGTGCCACCCGAAGCGTTTACTGCCCATTCGATGGCGCTGCCCGTGACGTTGTCGGTGTTCACATAGCCCGCACCGGTGAATCCCGTGTGCTCGGCATCGATGGTTCCGTCCGCGGAACAGTAACCGGCATCCTCTTCGTCAATGAGCAGCGTCACGGGACTGTCACTGTCCGCATCGCTGCCGGTGTCGCTGTCCGCGTCGGTGTCACTGTCGGCATCAGTGTCGGTATCGGAGTCGCTGTCGGCGTCGGAGTCGCTGTCCGCATCGGGTTCAGCGCCCGAATCGGTGTCACTGTCAGTATCCCCATCGCTGTCGATATCGGTGTCCGCGTCAGCGTCACTGTCCGACCCGGCGGAACTGGAATTTGTACAGCCGAAGGTCGTCGCTGCCGAACCAATCAGCCATATCATCATCAGTCGGTGCATCATGGTGCGTCCGCCTTTCATTCAAATGAACAGGTGTTGCCGGCGCCGCCCATGGAAGCGGTCACTGCAGATTCCACCTCCGCAG
This sequence comes from Deltaproteobacteria bacterium, assembly GCA_029565915.1. GTDB lineage: Bacteria > Myxococcota_A > Polyangia > JAAYKL01 > JAAYKL01 > JAKQNG01. The sequence goes on along the minus strand of JAKQNG010000002.1, from coordinate 2,654 downwards.
CGGGCATCGGCGTGTAGGCATAGGGAATGTCAAACACGGTGCCGCGCGATTCGTTCAGGCCTCCCGCAGTGCCGATGTTGCCCGTGCCGAGCCAGCCACGGGGACTGGTCATGTCGGTGAAGATCTCATCATCCGAGGTGTTGTAAACCGAATTCTCGGCAATGAGCGCCATGTCGTAGCCAACGCCGTGGACGGTTCTCGAGTCGGACGAATCGTGCAGGTTGTTCAGCATGTGAATGTTGCCGAACCGGCCCCGGGGTTGTCGCGTTTCCACATACTGTCCCCACCACGAATTCATGTACGTGATGTGCAGCTTGCCCACGCTGTCCGACTCCTCATCGCTGCCGGCAATCAGATTGGAGAACTGGTGGTCCTTGTCGTTTGTGCTGTACCAGAATTTTGCATAGGAAATGGTGATGTAGTCAGCGCCGTGCGTGATGTCGCAATTGCCGTCCTGGCCGTCAGAAATGTCCACGTGATCCATCCACACATGGTGGGCGTCGTTTCCGATGTACACGCCGTCATTTCCCGCACGGCATTCGTCGTAGGTGGCGCAGTACTCGCCTTTGACGGCCACGTTCCGCACGATGACATTGGATGATCCGCTGATGCGGAGTGGTGCCGTGATGTTCACTCCGGGACGCAGGCCGATGATGGTCTTGTTGGAGCCAACGTTAAACGGCCCGTAGGTGCCCGGTTCCACAAAGACAATCCGCGGATCTGTGCCGCTCACCGCGTTCTTCAGGTCGTCGGTGTTATTGACGGTTACCGCGGAGCCGTAGTCGCTGCCGCCGCCGGTGGTGCCATCGCCCAGACTGGCAAAGCCCGGAACCGGTGCGGTCAGGCTGCAGATGTCCGCCACTTCGCAGGCGCCCGCCCGCACGTCGCCCGATACGGAGAGGGAGTCGATGTTGGCCAGTCCGTCCGTTGTCAACGCAGTCAGGCGGATGGCATTGTCGCCGTTGGCCAGGGACACATCGATTTGTGCGGTGCGCCAGACGGCCCATTCGTCCGTGGGAGGGAATTCCACGGTGCCCACAGTTTCATCGTTCACCAGCAGCGTCGCCGATCGCGATGCAGCGCCTCCGTTGGCGTATCGCCAGGCCAGCGTGACACCGGTATCAGCCGTCGCGGCAACGGACCAGACAATGCCGGCGCCCACTCCGTTGTCCGCATTGGCATAGCCGTCACCGCCAAAGCCGGCATGGTCCGTCTCCACGACGCCGCTCACCGAGCAGAAGCCGTCGCCCTCGTCGATGACCAGCAACGAGGCTGCCTCCGTGTCCGCATCCCCGTCGGTGTCGGTGTCCGTGTCGGCATCGGTGTCACTGTCCGTGTCGGCATCGCTGTCCGCATCGGTGTCGCTGTCGCTGTCCGCATCGCTGTCGCTGTCCGCGTCGGTGTCCGCGTCGCTGTCGCTGTCACTGTCACTGTCCGAATCGGAATCGCTGTCCGCATCCCCGGCGTCTCCTTCGGGATCGCTCCCGTCAGAACCACAGGCGGCCCAGAGGACGCACAGGAGGGTGGGCAGCAGTGTTTGACATATTGTACGCATGGTCATCTCCCTGTTTTGAATAAACCGTTTCATCTGCAAAAAGAGTGTCCCGCGCCGCTTTCCGGGGGCCAGTATTGGACAGTGGTCATTCAACGTCGCCGCTCAGCGCGATCCGGCGCAGCGCTGCACCAGCGCGGGAATGTCTTCGGTCGGATCGAGCGTGTAATCGTAGGGCGGATCGAACGGGCCCGGCTCAAACGATTCCTGTCCGGCCACGTCCCGCGTGCCGCCGAATCCCGAGTTGGTGGTACCGGTGGTGTTGTCGTAGACGTTGCCGCTTTCGCCGAGGTACATGTACACGTCATACATGAAAATGTGGGGGTCATTAACGTCCTTGAAATAGTTGTTCTCCACGAGGACGGAGCCGTAGGAGCCCACGCCGATGCAGTAGGAGTTGCCGGGTGCATTGTAGTAGTTGTTGAACACATGCACCTGCCCGTACATGACCCGGGGCATCCGCTGATCCACCAGGGTGGACCACCAGTTGTGATGGTAGGTGTTTTTCAGGCGACCCCAGTCTTCGGGGTGATCGCCGCCGCCCGATCCGTTCAGGCTGGCCAGCCGATGGTCGTTTTCCGCCTTCGTGTAATAGAACTTGCACCACGAGACGGTGTGATAGCTGGAGGCGTTGGTGATATCCATGAGCCCGTCCTCGGCATCCCACAGGGTGAGATGGTCAAACCAGACATGGTGAGAGTTGTTCGATGAGAGCGTGTCCCCCGGGCCGGAGTCCGGATAGACGCCATGAATATTCAGGTTGCGGATAATCACGTTGCTGGCGCTGTTCACGGCCAGTCCACCGTAAATGGTGGCGTTCGCATCCGCGCCCATGATCGTCTTGTTGCTCTTGATGGGCATGGGGTATCCGCTGCCGCCGTCCATCGTGTTGATTGTTCCCGATACAATGATCACCCGCGGCGCGCTGTCCTGTGCCGCTGCATTTAACTGGGCAAACGTAGTGACCGTTGTCGGGGTTGCGTTGCCGCCGCCGGTTGTGCCGTTTACGCCGTCCGCGTTCACCGTGGCCCATCCGATCAGCTCCGTCGGACAATCCGTGTCGCTGTCGGTATCGGTGTCGGTGTCCGTATCCGTGTCGCTG
>JAKQNG010000333.1 GCA_029565915.1 Deltaproteobacteria bacterium | reverse complement strand
GATCGAGCGACAGGGAATGGCCGCCATTCCCTGTCGCTCGATCTGGACGGCTTCCTGTTCCATGGCATCGAGCTGGGCTTCGAACACTTTCAACTTGATGAGGTCAACTTCGGTTTCGGTGCCTTCCTGCTTTTCCAGATTCTCTTCAATCTTCTGACGGGCCTTGACCAAGTGCTTGCGGCCTTCCGACAGGGTATAGAGCATCTCTCTGGCCCCTGTCACTGCATGGAACGCCCGGTGCACGTTGTAGCGGATTTCGTTTTCGAGGGACGGGAGCATGGCTTTTTTAGCCCGGATCCCCTCTTCCATGGCCCGTTTGGCCGAAAAGTATTTCCGGGACGTGGGAATGGGAACGGCACCGCCGATTTTCAGATGCCAGCTGGGTCCCCCCCAGGACGAATTGTACTCTGCCTCGTCCGGGACGATGCCGCCGCCGCAGTCCTGGAGCCCTCCGGTCGAGGTGAGTTCGGCGCAGTTGTCGGGCACCATGGTAAACCGGCCTTCGACATAAAACTGGGAAAAGGCTTCCCAGATGCGGGATTTCTTTTCATCGTCCAGACTGACCAGTCGATGGCGTTCGGCAGCCAGTTTCTTGTTGTTTTTCAGGGCCCGGGAAACACAGTCATCCAGGGTCAGGATGAGGGGGGCGCGCGCAGTGGCATCCGGAGGCCCTTCCAGCGTGTCTGCAGCGCCCGATACCGTTGACAGGCTCAGCAGCAGCAGGCCGGCTGCCAACGGACAAAGTAATTTTATCATCGTAAATTCTGTTTCCTTTTCCTGTTTTTCAAAACATACACAACTGCGGTTTATTCGCCATCATCCAAAAATAAAAAAAAAGTTGCCAACACAGGATCGCAGAATATAATGCCAGCCTCCGCCCGGCTCCGGGTGGGGAGTTCGCGGTGAGAATAGCTCAACGGTAGAGCTCCGGCTTGTGGTGCCGGCTGTTGCGGGTTCAAATCCCGTTTCTCACCCTCGGAGTTGAAAACGCTTGCGTTTTCATAAGTTTTGCGCTCGTAGCTCAGTTGGATAGAGCGTCGGACTTCGAATCCGCAGGCCGGGTGTTCGAGTCACCCCGAGCGCGTTTGCTTTTTGAAAATTTGCGCCAATAGCTCAATTGGTAGAGCAGCGGACTCTTAATCCGGAGGTTGAAGGTTCGATTCCTTCTTGGCGCACTGATTACCAACATCTGAATCGGACCCGGCCAGACCAATATGAATTCCCTTGAGGTCCTACAATCGATTGCCGCACAGCAGGGACTGGACGGACCGGTGCCCCGGGCAATGGAAACCGTCGTGCGGATTCTGGGCGGTGACTTCGATTCCATCGATGAACAGTTGACGCAGTCGCTGCAGGGAGCACCTCGTCCGGTGGACGATATCGCGGTCCACATTCTGGACGCGGGCGGCAAACGGATCCGCCCGGCGCTGTGCCTGTTGTCCGCGCGGATGTGTGACTCCGCCGCGTCGCCCCCTGTTTCTCTGGCGGTGGTTTGCGAACTGCTCCACAATGCCACGCTGCTCCACGATGATGTGATTGATGAAGGAGACATCCGGAGGGGTCGGCCCGCTGCCCGGATGGTCTGGAGCAATGCCCTGTCCATCCTCGGCGGAGACTTCATGCTGATGAAGTGTGTGGAGATCATCTCCGGGCTCAAGGGCGATCACATGAGGTCGTTTGTGGAAACCCTGAAGGCACTGGTCAACGGCGAAATTGTCCAACTGCGCCTGCGCGAGAAGGTGGACACCTCGGTGGAGGACTACTTCGCCATCGTCGAAGGAAAAACGGCAAGCCTGTTCGGGTTCGCCACCTCGTCCGGTGCCCGTGCCGGCGGCGCGGACGCCGACGACATTGCCGCCATGAAGGTGTTCGGCGCCGAGATGGGGGTGGCATTTCAGCTCATCGACGATGTGCTGGATTTTTCGTCCAGCGCGTCTGAACTCGGCAAGAATCTGCTGGCGGACATCGGCCAGGGCAAGATGACGCTGCCCGTGTTGACGGCGGCGTCCATCGATCCATCTGTCCGGGAATGCCTGGCCCATCTGGTCTCGGGGAATATCGAAGGAAACTGGGCCGCCCGCGTTTCCGACATCGTCACGAATACGGGCAGCCTTGCGCTGGTTCGCGCAAAAGCGCTCCACCATACGGAAAATGCTGTTGCGGCACTGGAACGGGTGGGCGGCGCCGATCCGGCTGTCGCCTGCGCCATGCGGGAGCTGTCATTCGCCCTGCTGGAACGCAGCCGCTGAATAAACCGGGAGAACATGCAATGCGAAGAATTCATCTGGCAGCCCTGTGGCTGTGCGCCTGCGGCGGGAACGCCCCTTCTGTGGAAGTTGCGCCGTCCCGTCCCGTGACCGTGGAGGTTTCTGTGACAGATCAAAAGAAAATGGCCGACCCCTGTGCACTGCCCGCCATCAGTGAAGATCCAGCGTCGATTGATGCCGCATGCAGACAGGCGATTGCCGGCTTCGGGGCCGTCCGGGATGAGCTGGTGGCCTCTGCGTCCGGAATCCGTGCCCTGGAGCAGATGAATCGACTCGACGCGCTGATCGATCGGACGATGGGATTTACCGGGCTCATGGCGAACGTCCACCCCGTGCGGGAGGTGCGGGACGCCCACGAGAAGTGTGAGCGGGACATCATGGAATTTGTGACTGCGCTTTCGCTGGATGTGGCCGTGTTCCGGGCCCTGGAAGCGGTTCCGGCCGATGGCCTCGATGCGCTGGCCGTTCGTTCCCTGGACCGGCACCTGCGGGACTACCGGCGTTCCGGTGTGGACCGGGATGACGCAACGCGGGCGCGCATTGCACAGATCCGGGAGGAACTGGTGCGGGTGAGCCAGGATTTCGAACGGGAGATCCGGGAGGATGTGCGGTTCATCGAGGTGAAAAAGGAAGAGCTGACGGGCCTGCCGGCGGATTTTATCGACGGTCACCCGGCGCAGGAAAACGGACTCATCCGCCTGACAACCGATTATCCGGATTTCTTTCCTGTGCAGAATTACGCCGCGAACGAGGCCGTGAGAGCCCGCCTCTACGGCGAGTTCCTGCGACGCGGATGGCCGGCGAATGATGCGCGGTTGAAAACAATCCTGTCCTTGCGTTCGGAGATGGCGTCCCTGCTGGGCTATCCTACCTGGGCCGACTATGCGGCGGAAAAAGAAATGGCGAAGGATGCGGCGACCATCGATGCGTTCATTTCGCAGATCGCGGCAATTGCGCGCCCCCGGATGGCGGCGGATCTGAAGGACGTCCTCGCCATGAAGAAAAAGGATGATCGCACCGTGAAGGCAGTTCACGTGTGGGATCGGTTTTTTTACGTGAATCGCATCCGGGAAGAGCGATTCGGCGTCAACGCGGAGGAGGTCCGGGCGTATTTCAGTTTTGAGAAGGTGCTCGAAGGTGTGCTGGCGGTGAATCAGGAATTGTTCGGCGTCACCTTCCGTCCGGTGGAAACGCCGGTCTGGCACGATTCCGTCCGGGCCTTCGATGTGGTTGATCGCAACGGTCAACTGGGACGGTTCTTTCTCGACATGCATCCGCGGGAGGGCAAGTATAAACACATGGCCATGTTCCACGTGGCCTCGGGCGTGGCGGGCGTGCAGCTGCCGATGGGTGCGTTGATCTGCAATTTTCCGCAACCGGAAGAAGGTCGCCCGGCGCTCATGGAGCACGATGACGTGGTCACCCTGTTCCACGAGTTCGGCCACCTGATGCATCACATTCTGGGCGGACAGAGCCCCTGGTTGAACCTGTCGGGTATTTCCTGCGAATCGGAGTTTGTCGAAACACCGTCGCAACTGCTGGAGGAGTGGGCCTGGGATCCGCAGATCCTGGCGCGGTTCAGCGCCCATCCGGAGTCCGGTGCGCCGATTCCCGCAGATCTGGTGATGAAGATGCGGGCTGCCGAAGAGGCGGGCAAGGGGCTGCACGTGATGCGCCAGCTGTATTTTGCCGCCATGTCGCTGCAGTTTCACACCACACCACCCGACCAGCTCGACCTGCTGGCACAGGCAAAGACCCTGCAGAAGAACTACAGCCCCTGGCCGTATGAACCGGACACTTACGAATACGCCGGATTCGGCCATCTGATGGGCTACGGGTCCGAATACTACACGTACATGTGGTCTCTCAAACTGGCCAAGGACATCTTTACGCGGTTTGCGGCGGAGGGCCTGATGAATCGCGGCACTGCAGCGGACTATCGCCGGCAGATCATTGATGCCGGAGGCACGGTGGATGCGGCCCGGATGGTGGAGCAATTCCTCGGCCGGCCGTCAAATTTCGATGCGTTCCGCGATTATCTCGAAAAATAGCATTTCGATGCCGGTTTTTTCTCCGGGTCTCTTGCGCCGCGGAATGTCGGCCTTAATCTGGGTAAGTGAAACCGAAAGGAACAGGTGATTGAGATGAGATTCCGTTCAATGAGTTATCTGGCAGCCATGGCTCTTCTGGCCGTGGCCTGTGACAGTTGCCCCGGATGCTGCCGCAAATCGGACGAACCGGTCGCACCGGCTGCCCCGCCGGCTGTTGCGCCGTCGGCACCGCAGGAGGCGCTGAAGAAACTCGCGCTGTCGCCTTCGAACGCGAAGGTGGGGTTCACGGGTGCGAAACTGGTGGGCAGCCATGACGGCGAATTCAAATCCTTTGAAGGAGAAATTCTTCACGATGGAAAGAATCCTGCAGGTGCGAAGGTGACAGTGCATGTGGATATGTCCTCGGTGGTGACCGACAATCCGCAGCTCGATACCCACCTGAAGAGCCCGGATTTCTTTGATGTCGCGCAGTTTCCAAAGGCGAAGTTCGAGTCGGTGTCCATTGCGCAGAAGGCGGGCGAAGTTTATCTGGTCAAGGGGCATCTCGCCATCCACGGTGTCAAGATGGTGGTGTCGTTCGACGCGGCGATCCGCCTCGAAAAGGGCAGGGTGTTCATGAATGCGGAGTTTCCCATCAACCGCAAGGCGTTCGGCATTGTCTATCCGGGAATGCCCGACAACCTGATCAAGGACGAAGTCGTTCTGCGCCTCTCCATCGACGCTCCTCTTAACTGACTTCAATCCTCCAGTTTCTGTTTGACCCGGCGGAAGGTGTTGTAGCGATCGGCGGGATGGGCTGCGATGTCGTTGCGCACTTCGATCAACCGGTTCAGTTCCTGCGCCATTTGTTTCTGTTTGACAACCTCGTCGTTGTATTCGTCCACGGCGCGGTTGTAGGCGCCGATGTGCCGGTTCAATTCGTCGGCGGGGGCGTTCTTCGCAGCGCGGACGGCGGCCTGGCCTTCGCTGACCCGGCGGGCGGCTTCTTCACAGCGCCGGTTCCGGGCATCAAGCGCTGCACTGTCCGTCCGGATGCGCTCTTCGAGACGGGCAAAGGTGTCGGCGAGGTATTTTACCTCGTGGGCGGCGGTGTAGCGGATGGTGCCATTTCCAATCGGGAACGCGTCCGGCACCGTGGTGAGGTGTACATCCGCCCCGTCTTCAAAGGGAAATCCGATCATCGATGGGGACGTCGTTTCGATGTAGGCGTATCCCGTTTTCCGGTATTCCATGTCGTTGGCGCGAATACCCACGGCCATGTGGTTTTCCTGCGAAAAATGCAGCGTCGCCACCCCGTAGCCTTCCCGTGCGAGGAGTCCTGCCAGCAGGCGGCTCTTGTCGTCGCAGTCGCCGCGCTTTGTGGCAAAGGTCTCCACCGGGAACCGGGCGTCGCCCTCCGCCTGCGTGTCGTATTCGATGTGCTGCACCATGGACACGATCAGCTCTGCATACCGGTCGCTGTCCAGGCGGTGCGTGACTTTCAACCGGCGCAGCTCGCCGAGGACGGCGTCGTAAAAATCTTCCTGCATCGGGTCATTGATGAAGGCCAGGTTGTAGCGGGCCCGCCAGTCCGCATCCCGGTTTCCCCTGGTGAGGGAATGCCGCGGCGACAGTGCGGCGCCGGCGATGAGCCCCCGGGGAATATCCACGGTGATGCGCAGCGACCGATCTTCGAAGGTGAATGTGTGCGTGACCCGCAGGGCTCCCTGACCGGAAGCGGGAAGGATGTGGGGATAGATGGTTTCGCCGGAGGCGGGTTCGATCCCATCGCCGCCGTCGGTGTCGGCCGGATCACCCGGGGACGGGGAGGGCGCGGATGGCCCCGAACCGGTTTTCGCCGGATCACTGGAGACGGTGTCCGGTGGACGGGATGACGGCCGACCGCCACAGGCCACGAGCAGAACAAACAGACTGAAGGACAGAAATGGCTTCATGGACTTGACCAACCTGCAACGCAAATATTACCCGGATCATTTTTGAAGGACAATGTTCAGAAGAACTCAATGTCGTCCACGGACAGGAAGCCTTCGTCCAGGGTGCCGTCGGGAAGCTGCCCCGTGGTTCCGCTGCGACCCGCGCACTGCGGGAAAAAGCGGATTCCCGTGACAGATGCCAGGATGTCCGCCAGGGAATCGTCCGGTGCCGTGCCGTTGTCAACCGCCCAGGACGGCGGTGCAGCGTCCGCGAACAGCACTTCGACCGTTGCCGCGTCCGCCGTGACGGGGATACTCCATCCCGAAAAGATGCCCTTCGCCGCCGCTGTGTCCGCCGCGCTGGTGATATCAAAGCGGAGCGTGCGATCCTGATCGGCCTGCAGGGTCATCCGGATGCCCGACAGGGCGCCGGCGTCAAACGGCGCGTCGACGACGGGCACCTGATAGAAATTCCACTGGTTCCACCCCGCCGCCTCGTTACCGAACGCAAAATCCATCCGCAGATCCCGCGTGCCGTTCAGCGGGTCCGTTTCATTGACCGACACGGCCACCGTGGACGCTGCGTTGCACAGCAACTGCGTACCCATCCGCAGGCCGAAGGAATCCTGTTCCTCCAGGTCGTTGACCGCGTCGGTGGACACCTTGAAGGGCGTCCAGGCGGTCCCGGACTGCAGCAACTGCAGGCGCTCCCGCAGCAGCGGAATTTCCGCGCGGATGGCGGCCACGGAGGTGCGCCATGCGGCCTCGCCGGGACCGTGGGGATCACGCGCCACTGCCTCTTCGATGGCCGCTGCATACGCATCGATGGCCGCGTCCATGGCCTCGACGGTGAACGCATCGCCGAGCAGGTCATCAATGGCGTCGCGCCAGGGCGTCAGATTGTCAGCCATGGCGGCGAACAGCGGGTCGCAGGAGGGTGCGATGACCTGATTGGCGCCGTTCCAGACCGGATAGACCGTCTGGCAGTCCGCGCCCTGTGTCCAGTGGGGAACGTCGCCGAATCCGGTGGACAGGGACAGGGTGGACTCCAGATCCCACGGAATGAGCGTGTAGAGGGATTCCGATGCCTCGTAGATGTAGAAATTGTGGTTTCCCGCGAGGGTGGCGTCCGCAGAGGAGTACCAGGTGGTGATGCCGTCGAAATTGGCAATGGCATCGTCCACGGCCATGTAGCGTGCGAGATGGTTCACGTCCATGTGGGCGGCCAGTACGTCGGCCCGGGTCGTCTCATCCGCCGCGGACAGGGCATCCGAAAACGCCATGAAGGCTGTGACGTCGGCGGCTTCTTCGTTGGTCTTCAGGTGTTCGAGGGCCGATTCGCCGGACGCGTTGCCCGGCCACACTTCCTTGAACAGGTTTCCGTCGCCGTTGTCGGGCCATCGGTCGTCCGTGAAGCGACCGTCCACCTCTTCCACCATGCCGTAGAGACCCATCAACTCGCCGTTGACGTGGACTTCCGCGAAGGCGGCTCTGGGCGCGTCCACGTCGAGGGAGCGGAAGAGCCGGTATGACAGCGTCTCGCGCATGTACGAATCGTCATACCGGTTTCCCTGCAGATTGAGCCGCTTGAGACCGAAAAACCGATTGTCCTCGTCGTATTCGTTGAATTTGATTTTCAGGCCGAGCTTGCGGCAGATGTTGTCGCCGGTTTCCGTGAAGCAGTTGAGGAGGGATCCGTAGGCGCCCTTGAAGCGCAGGCCCACGCGGCCCACGCTCACGCCGTCCATGCACAGGCGCGCCGCCACATATTCTTCGGCCACCGCATCGGCCTGCAGCGCCTCCCAGTCCGCCGCGGGCAGGTGCAGCTCCAGCGACGGAATCCGGTCAATGGAAAACAGGGTATCGGCGTTCCCGTCCCGCAGGGTCGGATCGTTGGTGCCGCACGGATGGGTGTCGGAATCGGTGGGTTCACTGTTGCTGTCCGAATCGTCTGTATCGTCCGTATCATCCGAAGCGCCGCCACCGCCCCGCTGGCATCCGGCCAGCATCAGAGTGACAACAATGCCGATAACGGCAGAACGGATGATTGCCTGTGTACACATGATTCACCTTTCCTGTTGGGAAGATTCTTCTATCCAGTGGACACGGGTTGACGAAGCAGCTCGATATTTGCGTGCGCCTTGTCTGCGCCCTGTCACTGGAAGAGCAATTTCAGTCCCGCGAGGACATGGGCACCACGCTTTCGCGCTCCGATTCGAGGTAGAGGCGGAAGATGGCGCCATTGCCCGGCGATGAACTGACATTCACGGTGCCGCCATGCCCGATGGCCACGTTGAACACCATGGCCAGGCCGATGCCTGTGCCCTTTCCCGGGCTCTTGGTGGTAAAGAAGGGTTCAAAGATGTGCCGCTGGGTTTCCTCGTCCATGCCGGGCCCGTTGTCGGTCACTTCGATGCAGATGTAGGGCGATTGTCGTCGCAGCTCCGGCAGTTGCTCAATTTCGCCCGGTTCCGCCGTTCGCGCCCGCAGAACGATATCTCCACCGGCCCCGCCGATGGCGTCTACCGCGTTGATGCTCAGGCTGAGCACCGCCTGGGATACGGACAGCCGGTCGGCTCTGGCAAACAGCGGTTCGTCCTCGTTTTCGACGCGGATGGTGATGTCCTGGGGCAGGTTGCTGCGGACGATGGTGGCGGTCTCCCTCAGGATGTCGCGGATATCTTCCACGCTGGTTTCCACAATCGTGCTTCTTGAAAAGCTGCTGAGCCGAGACAGGATCCGCGCCGCCGTTTCGCCGCAGTCCATGATGGTGGACAGGTGCCCGCCGTAGACCTGCTGTTCTTCGAGGGTTCCGAGTTTCTGCAGCGTCCGCCTGGACAGGGACACTGCGCCAAAGATGCCCCCGAGCAGGTTGTTGAAATCGTGGGCCAGTCCTCCGGCAAGCCGCCCGATGGTCTGCACTTTCTGGGCGCGGGCGAGCTGCTGTTCGAGTTCGACGCGGGAGGAGACATCCCGGACACTCAGTTCGCGGCACTGGCGTCCGTCGATGTCGATGGGCACGGACGTCACTTCGATGGGACGGGTGTCACCGCTGCGGGAATTCAACCGGGTGAAGCGGGCGTACATCTGCGGATCGATGGCGCCGCCGTGCCGGGCACTGAGGAATCCATCGATGCGGCAGCCGATCAACTGTTCCACGGACATGCCCACCATGGCGGCGAACCGGCCGTTGGCGGCAATGATGGCGCCTTCGGGCGACACGATGACGATGCCGTCGGGAATGTTTTCGAACAGGGCAAGGTAGTGCCGTTCGGACTTGTTGAGTTCGAGGGTGACATAGCCCACGACGATGCTGAACAGCGCCATGACGCTGGCGATGATGATCTGGTTGAAGAACAGCCAGCGGAAGGTCATGCCGTTTCCCATGGACAGGTAGACATCGAAGGACAGGTTTCTGGTATAAAAGAAATAGATGGAGGTGAGGATGTAGACAAGGGCGCAGGCAATGCCCGTCTGCACCACGAGGCGCTGGTCCTTGCGGATGGCGGATACGGCGATGACCAGAAAATACATGGTCGCAATGGGGCCGTTCATGAAATTCAGGGGAATGTCGACACACAGCACCAGGTCGATACCGGTCACCACGGCCAGATCCGACAGGGTGGAGATGGCAGCCACCCGGGAAACGGATCTGTTTCTGCGGAGCAGCAGGCGGATCAGCACGTTTCCCGCCAACCATCCCACGAGCAGGCCGAGGGTGATCAGCAGGGACAGCCGGTAGTGTTCAGTCTGCAGCGCATAGTAGGAAAGGCCGACGACGACCCCCACGGCAGCCACGAAGGCCTTCAGCGTCGCAATCATCCATTCGGTGCGGATGTCTTCACCGGCGATCTGGGGCGGAATGGAGGTGCGCTCGACAATGCTCACGGGTGGTCCTCCCCCCGTTTCCCATCCGTCAGGGATATGCCGGGCAGGTAGATGTCCACGGTGGTGCCTTCGCCGGGCGCGGAATGGATTTTCATGATGCCGTCATGCAACCGGATGATGCGGTAGGCAATCGGCAGGCCCAGCCCGCTGCCGCGCCGCGCGGCGGTCTTGGTGGAGAAGAAGGGTTCCAGGCTGCGTCGGATCGTTTCCGGCGTCATCCCCGTGCCATGGTCGTGCACCCGGATCTGCCACCAGGAGCGATTTTTCACGATGACCTCGTTGGCGAGTCCCGATGGTTCGGGTTCGCCGGCCGGAGAGAGCGTGATGTCCAGCGGTCCGCCATCGGGCATGGCTTCCCGGGCATTCATGCACAGGTTGAGCAGGGCCTGAAAGAGCGCCGATTCGTCCGCTTCCACCGGCGCCGGGTCGTCTGCCCACCGGGTTGCGGTGATGGTGTACTCGGGACCGAAGGTTTTGCGGGCCATCAGCACCACGTCGTCCAGCAGGCTTCCCAGATCGACGGCCACCATCTGGCGATAGGATGATCGCGAAAATCCCAGCAGGCGTTTTAATATGTCCCGGGCATTTTCACCACATTCCGTGATGACCTGCAGATGGGAGGAGAGCCGCGGCGCCACGGCAGAACCCGGTGTCCGCGACAGCCGGGTGGCGATCAGCGAGGAGGCTCCCAGAATGCCGCCCAGCAGGTTGTTGAAATCGT
>JAKQNG010000327.1 GCA_029565915.1 Deltaproteobacteria bacterium | reverse complement strand
GCCCGCATGAAGGCCGCCGGTTATGTCCACGTAGCGCTGGATCTGGAAGGGTACCGGACCGGCGCCATGAACGAGGTTCTCGTAAAAGTGATGCCATGACACCCATTTCCACCGAGTCTGCCCGTGAACTCATGCGCCTTGCCGGTACGGACGTCCACTCCCTGCTGCACCGGGCCCACCAGGTGCGGCTCGCGTGCCGTCCGCCCACGGTCCAGCTCTGCGGCATCGTCAATGCGAAGAGCGGCCTGTGCACGGAAGACTGCCGGTTCTGCGCCCAGTCCGCCCACAACCACGCGGCGGTGAACTGCTACGATCTGATGGGTGTGGAGCGGCTCGTGGCCGAATCGGAAACGGCGGCGCGCAACGGGGCCGGGCGATTCAGCATTGTCACGTCCGGCCACCGGGTGGAGGACGAGGGCGAAATCGACACCATCGTGCGGGCCGTCGCCGTCATTCGAAACAAGGGCATCCTCCCCTGTGCGTCCCTCGGCAACATTTCAAAAGAAACCATGGGGCGCCTGTCTGACGCGGGCCTTACGCGGTACCACTGCAACCTGGAAACCGCCCGCAGTTTTTACGGAACAATCTGCACGACCCGGGACTGGCAGGAATCCGTGGACACTATCCGCACGGCAAAGGAGCTGGGGCTCGCCACCTGCAGCGGCGGTCTGTTCGGACTCGGCGAGACGGACGACCAGCGGGTGGAACTCCTCGACGCCATCCGCACCCTCGACGTGGATTCCGTGCCCATCAATTTCTTTCATCCGGTGGAAGGGACGCAGGTGACCCTCGACCCGACCCTCACGCCCCTCGTCTGCCTGAAAATCGTTGCCGTCGCGAGGCTCATGATGCCGGACAAGGAAATCCGGGTCTGCGGCGGCCGCGAATACCACCTGCGGGAACTGCAGCCCCTGCTCCTCTTTGCGGGTGCGGATGCGCTGATGGTGGGCGGCTACCTGACCACCCGGGGGCGCAGTGTGCAAACGGATTTGTCGATGATTGCGGATGCGGGATTTACCGTGGCGCCCGCCGGATGCTGACGGCGCTCAGCGACACTTGTTCCAGTAAGTGTCCACATCCTTCGCCGCGATGCGGCAACGGGCCGTCTCCTGCTTCACGCCTTCGACCTTTGCCTGCTTGAGGCATTCATCAATCTGTTCCTGCGCGGCGGCCCGCTGGACCTCCAGTTTTTCCTTCATCGCCTTGACTGCCTCTTCTTTCGCGGGGGCGAGGGCGGCGATGTCCCGGTCGAACTGCTCGGCGCCGATGGCCTTTTTCTTTGCATATTCCGCTTCCAGGGATTCCCGGGTCACCACCACTTCGCCTTCCTTCGGCTTCACCTTCTTCTTCGGTTCCGGCGGCAGGGCGGCAATCCGGGCGGCCAGTTCGTCGTCCCAGTGCTGCATGTCGCGGGCCTTCCAGTCCACGAGATGCTTTTCGCGTCCCTGGAAGTCCGCATCGATCTTCGCCATGGCCGTTGCATCGTCGGGAATGTTCATCTCGCCGCGCACGGTCAACAGGTTGGTGCACATGGATTTCAGCTCGTCGTCCGTGGCCGCCGGCCGGCAGCCGCAGAAAACCAGGGCGCCCAGAGCGATTGCTGTCAAGGCAAGGGTTTTCATCTGCTCCTCCTTTTTGCCTGATTGAGGCATTTCGTCGCCAGTTGTCTGTGAGCAGAACATACGCCCGGAATGCCCACTTCGCAACGGGCCATTGCTGCGGCACCCGAACACGATCAGGGCGATGTCCAGTGGTTCGATGGGTCCGATGATGCGTTCTATTCGGTTTCGTGGTGGTCGACGTAGATGGATACGTCGGTGGTCCGGGGAAGGGTGACCGGAGAGCTCGCGCGGACAGGCTCCCCGCTTGGCTGCGCCCCGAAGATGACACCGTTTTCGTCGGGTGTGCAGGATGCGCCTTCCCCACAGTCGTATTCTTCCCAGACCTGCACGTAGAATTCGTAGTTTCCGGCAGCCGGTGGATCCGTGGTGTAGCAGCCGCCGCTATCCTGACAGTAGTTGGCGATGAACTGGTGCATCCAGCCGTTCCATTCGATGGTCCGGGATTCGCCGGGCGCCAGGACGATGACCGCCCACATGGGTTCGCACAGGATGAGGCAGTCCATGCTCTCCGGCGTTACTTCTTCGCAGGGAAATGCGCAGTAATTGTCGTCCAGGGAACAGGCCGCGCCGTTTTCGTCCTCGCAGTCCACGAATGCGTTAAATCCATTGGCGCCGTTGAGGTAGCGGACCAAAGGGCTGTTGTTGACCACCGTGATGGAGATGGGTCCCTGGGGGTTGTCGGTATCGGTGTCGGTGTCCGTGTCGGT
>JAKQNG010000320.1 GCA_029565915.1 Deltaproteobacteria bacterium | reverse complement strand
AATGCGTACTCACCAAGACGGAAATGCCACGGGCCGCAAGTCGATGCAACTCCTCCCAGAAATCCCGTCGGGCGGACGGGTCCACCCCTGCCGTGGGTTCGTCCAATAACAGCAGTTGAGGCCGGTGTAACATGCAGGCTGCCAGCGCCAGGCGCTGCTTCCATCCGCCCGACAGCGCTCCCGTCAACTGGTCCGCCCTCGCCGTCAGACCCAATTCCTCCAAGGTCTGATTCACAACCTGCCGGCGTGATTTCATGCCATACATCCGCGCCACGAAATCCAGGTTCTCCCGAAGGGTGAGATCTTCCCAATAGGAGAACTTCTGCGTCATGTAACCGGCCTGGCGCTTGATCTGCGCGCTTTCGCGCAAAATATCATAACCCAGGCACGTCCCGCTTCCGGAATCGGGCGTTAACAGACCACAGACCATCCGGATCGTCGTGGTCTTGCCGCTCCCGTTCGGCCCCAGAAATCCGAAAATTTCACCGCGCCGGACCTGCAACGAGACATTGCGAACAACGTGCTTGTTGCCAAAGTGCTTGTTCAGATCCCTGACATCAATGACGAGTTCATCGTTCATGATCGTTTCCGCGCAAACCCACCGCAACCGGCTGGCCGGGATGCAGATTCGCGCCGTTCAGCGGACGGGCTTCCACCATGAAAACCAGTTTGGACCGAGTTTCATTGCTGTAGATGACAGGCGGTGTATATTCCGCCTCCGTCGAGATGTAGGTGATCTCGGCCGAAATCTCATCCGGGCTGCCATCGCAATGCACGCGCAAGGCCTGCCCGACCGTCAGGCCGCCCAGCGCCGTTTCAGGGACGAAAAAACGGATCTTTACCTTGTCCGGCGAAAGGAGTCTCACCACCGGACGTCCCGCAGCAACCCATTCGCCTGTTTCATACAGGGTATCGAAAATCCGGCCGGCCACCGGGGCCATAACCGTTTTTTGGCCCAGTCGCCATTCCGCCTGTTCCACGGCCGCCCGGGCGGCTGCCACCTGGGCTTGCTGGGCCAGGATCTGGTCATCGCGGGCGGGCAGACGGGCCACCTCGTATTGCCGTTCCAATTCCGCCACTCGCGCAGAGGTCGCATCGGCCGCAGCCTGCGACTTGTCCAATTGCGCCTTGGAGATGCCGCCGGAACCGAACTGCGCCTGATCCCGCTCGCGATCGGCCACGGATTTTTTGGCTTCCGCCCGGGCTTGGTCCAACTGGGCTTTGATGACCTCCAATTCCTGTGGCCGTTTGCCGGTCAGGATATCCCGCAACTGGGCTTCGGCGGTTGCAAGCTGTTCCCGCGCCTGTCGCAGGGCGGCCGCCTCGGGAACCGCATCTAGCGCAAACAACAAAGCGCCGGTTTCAACCCGATCGCCCTTGGCGACAGTCAGCCGGTCCAGTCGTCCGGCCTCCGATGTCGCCACCTGGACAAATTCCCCTTCGACGTATCCCTGAAATTGAAGCGATGGCTTGCGGTTGCAACCCACCCCCCATACCGCCAGGATCAGGACACCATGCACGAGAATTTTCCGGATCATGTTTTTCTCCTCTTGCGCCGGGCGCCGCCGGCCGATGCATCCAGACCGTGCATCAAAACGGCAATCACATGGCATCCCCAATCCCGCTTGCTGACCGGCCCGATGAGCGGAATCCGGTCCCAGCTTTTCGCCATGGACAACGGTAACATCGTCATGGCGATGATCGACATGAACAACAACTGCGGGTTGATGTGCGGATTGATCTGTCCGGCCTTCTGCGCCGTTGCAATGATGGCCTTGAAACGCGCCTGCTTGCTCAAGTCCACCCGCTGGATCAGTTTCTCCCGCAGGGCCCCGCCCTCGCTGATCACCTCCCGAATCCATAATGGCGGCAGCCAGGGCATGAGGTCGGAGGCTTCCACCATGCGCCAGACCAGCCGTTTCACCATGGCGGTAGGTTGACTTCCGTTCTGGTCAAGCACTTCGGCGACATGCGCAATGAATTCGCCGATGAGCTTCTCTTCGACCACCGCATCCAGCAACTGGTCCTTCGTTTTGAAGTAATAATGCACCATGGCCGATGTGACGCCCGCCTTCCGGGCGATC
>JAKQNG010000273.1 GCA_029565915.1 Deltaproteobacteria bacterium | reverse complement strand
GCTGAAGGAATTCCTGACCGCGTACAGGCTGGCGTCCGCCGCGTACCGTGCCGGCAACTACTACGTGGATTTTCCGATGGGCTCGTGCCGGCCGCCGCTCATTGAACTGGCGGCGTAGAGCGCCGCAGCCATCACGTCATGTCGACATGGGCGATGAAACGACCGCGCGATGGCGTGGTCTGCACTGTGACGAAAAACTGCTCACCTGCCCGCCTCCTGCCTCGTCGAATTTTCACAAATTATGCTTCGAACACCTCGACCGCACCGCGGAACCGACTCGCCTCATCCAGAAAACCGCCCGCCGCCAACCTCCGCAAAACATTACTCCCAGCGATATCGTTCCGATCTACGTTACCCGATGAGCTGATTCCGGCGGCTGCGGCTACCAGAATGCGGGCACTGAACCGACAAGGACAATTCATGAAGAAAATTCACATCGCCACCATCCTGTTCGCCATCGCCACAATCACCCAGAGCGGCTGCATCATGCCGCCCAGGGGAGTGGACTGGCCGGAACCGCGCCCTCTCGACGACATCACCGTCCACGACATTCAGGTCAACCAGGTTGGATACTTTCCCGCGCGCATTAAAATCGCCACCCTTTCATCGCAACAGACGAATCCCGTTTCCTGGTCCCTTTTCCGCGACGGGAAAAAAGTGCAGCAGGGAGCAACAACTGTCTTTGGCACAGACGCGGATTCCGGCGATCACGTCCACCTGATCGATTTCACGTCCTGCAATGAAGAAGGGGATAACTACACCCTGAAAGCGGACACAGCACAGAGCGCGCCTTTTTCCATCCGGCGGAACATCTACCGTTCCCTTTCCCGGGAGGCCCTGCGCTATTTTTACCTCAACCGCAGCGGCATCCCTCTGGAGATGCCCTTCACCGAAGATCGCCGGAAGGAGCGACCGGCCGGACACCTGAGCGATGCCACGGCCCGCTGCGAATCCGGAGGCCGTTGCGATCCCTCACAGAAGAAGGATGTTTCCGGCGGCTGGTACGACGCGGGCGATAATGGAAAATACGTGGTGAATGGCGGCATCTCGGTCTGGTTGCTCATGCATGCCTTTGAGCATCTCCAACTCCGCGAAAAGGATGCATCCACACCGGACCTGAACATTCCCGAAAGCGCCAACGACGTACCCGACATCCTGGACGAAGCCCGGTGGGAAATGGAGTGGATGCTGAAAATGCAGGTGCAGGGCGGCGAAGAGGAAGGCCTTGTCCATCACCTGGTCCACAACGCCCAGTACACTGCCCTCGGGCACGCACCGCCCACGTACGATACGGAGCCACCGCCCCGCTACATCCGGGACACCGCCACTTCTGCAACGCTGAACCTGGCTGCCGCCGGCGCCCTGTGCAGCCGGGTATTCCGCCCCTTCGACGCCGCCTTTGCGGATCGCTGCCTCGACGCCGCAAAAAAGGCCTTCGATGCAGCGGTTCGCCATCCGGACCTGAAGGCCGGCGGGCCCGGGTTCATTCCCTACACGGACGCGGAGCAGACCGACGATTTCTTCTGGGCCGCCGCTGAGCTGTTTGTCACCACCGGCGATGCGCGATACGGGGACCACCTCAAACGCTCAAAGTATTATGGGAATCCCTCGAAGAACGCCGGTGGCAGCGCCTCCACCTTCAACTGGCAGCAGACCGACGGCATGGGCGCCATCGCACTGGCCCTGTCGTCCCGCGAAAACCAGGCGGAAGAACGCGACCTTCACAGGCAGGCCGTCATCGAATCGGCCGACATGATGCGCGCGCTCATCGACGCCCAGGGCTACCGCTATCCCATGGCAAAGCGCTCCTATCCGTGGGGGTCCAACTCATTTGTCCTGAACAACGCCGTCGTGCTCCTCGTGGCCTACCGGCTCACCGGCGACAGTGCCTATCTGGACGGCGCCGTCCTCGCCATGGACTACATCCTGGGCCGCAATCCCCTCGACTTCTCCTACGTGAGCGGCTACGGCACCCTGTTCATGCAGTTTCCCCATCACCGCTTCTTTGCGCCCACCTACGACAAGCGACTGCCCTTCATCCCTGACGGCTCCGTGGCGGGCGGACCCAATCCATCCCTCCAGGACAACGCGGCAAAGGGCTGGCGCGCCGGCTGTGCACCGGCCAAATGCTACGTGGATTCCATCGAATCCTTTTCCACCAACGAGGTGGCCATCAACTGGAATGCCGCCCTTGCCTGGGTGGCCCTCATCCTCGACAGCGAAGCGGGCCACTGACTGTATCTTCCGCTTGAAATGACCCGGTGCCTCGTGCGACAATCCGCGGACAGAAACTGACCGCTGCAGCACAAAAGGAGTTCACCATGGGTATCAAGGGTGGAGAAAAAACAAAGACCGAGCGCGTCCACGAAATGGAGCAACACCTGATGTCCGGCCGGGCGATGACGCCGGAGTGGTACGAAGACACCTTTCAGATGTCGCGCAAGACCATGAAGCGGGATCTGGACGATCTGGGCCTCATGGGCATCGACATCATTGAAGAAAATACGCCTCTCGGGCCCCGCTACACCGTCGCATCATCGTCCCGGAAACTGACCGTCCAGCATCCCCTGGAAAGCGTGTTCGCCATGTTTCTGGGGCGTGGCATGTTCGATTTTCTGGAAGGCACCATCCTGGAAAAGTCCTTTTCCGATGTGTATGCGTCCATGGAAAAGCAGCTGTCCAACCCGGCCGATATCGACAACCGGCGCAAGCTCGCAAAGAAGCTGTACATGGTGCACGAAGGCCCCAAGAAATACGATCCGGAAACCAGCCAGTATCTGGAAACCATCCTCAACGCCCTGCGCCACGAATACTCCCTCGAAGGCGACTACGTGTCATCCGCCGGCGAGCAGCATCTCATCACCATCAATCCGTACACCCTGGTCGCGTTCCGCCGGGGCCTCTACCTGCTGGGCGCGGTCCGGGAGTGGCACGGAGCCGTGCGTTGTTTTGCCATTGAGCGCTTCGCCAACCTGACGATGACGGGTGGCCGGTTCATCTATCCGGCGGACTTCGACCCCCGAAAGTACTTTGAAAGCGCCCTCTTCATGGACGCGGGCGAGCCCACCCGGGTCACCCTGCTGTTCGCTCCCGGCGCCGAAAACTTCATCGGGCTACGCCAGTACCATCCCTCCCAGCAGTTCATCCAGAAAAAGGACGGCCGCTTTCAGATGACCATGGATGTGAAAATCGGTTACGAGCTGCTGCACTGGATTCTGTCCTTCGGCGCCAATGTGCAGGTGGTTTCTCCCAAGAGTCTGCAGAAGCAGGTGGCGGACGCCCTCCAGGCGGCCCTTTCCCAGTATTAATCATGTCTATCATCGACATCATCGTATTCATCGCATTCGTGGCCTCGGTGATCACCGTGGGACTGTGGAAGAGCCGCGGGATGGACACCGAAAAGAAGGGCGCAAAGGACTATTTCCTGGCCGGCCGGGGGCTCACCTGGTGGCTCGTGGGATTCTCGCTCATCGCCGCCAACATTTCCACGGAGCAGTTCGTCGGCATGAGCGGCCGCGCCGCAGACTGGCTGGGCATGGCCATTGCCAGCTACGAGTGGATGGCGGCCATTACCCTGGTGGTGGTGGCCTTCCTGTTCCTGCCGACTTTCCTGAAAAGCGGCATCTACACGATCCCCGAGTTTCTGCAGTACCGCTACAACAGCTTTGCCCGGACGATCATGGCGGTTTCCACCATGGTCATCCTCGTCGGCGTGCCCACGGCTTCCGTCGTCTTCTCCGGCGCCAAGGTCATCTCGGTGTTCTTTGCGGGACAGACGCTTCTGGGCCTGGATCTGGGCAACATCACGGTGGCCTGCTGGATCATCGGCGTCATGGCCGCCGTCTACGTTTTCGCGGGCGGATTGAAAGCCTGTGCCTGGGCCGACCTGATCCAGGGCGCAGCCCTCATCGTCGGCGGGGTCATCATCGCATGGCTGACCATGAAGGCGCTGGGCGGTGCCGATCCGGATTCGCTGCAGGCGGTGGGCACTTCACTCCACCCGTCCAACCTCGCCGATGCGGGTCCCGTGGAGCGCTTCATCGAACTGAACCGTGGGGCCCTCCCGGAAGGAAAGCTCCACATGGTGAGGCCCGCGGACGATCCGGAAATTCCCTGGACCGCTCTGGTGGTGGGCCTGTGGATTCCCAATTTCTTTTACTGGGGCCTGAACCAGTACATCACCCAGCGCACCCTGGGCTCCCGATCCCTTGACGAGGGCCAGCGGGGCGTCGTGTTTGCCGCGTTCCTGAAGCTGATCATCCCCTTCGTGGTGGTCATTCCCGGCATCATCGCCTTCAACCTGTGGAGCGGCGAACTGGCGGACCAGGCGGCACTGAAGAACGCCCCGGTGCTGGCAGGCCTGTCAACGGATCGCGCGGTGCATCCGTTCAACGAGGACTTTGCGCGCCTCCATCCGGCCGATGCATCCCTCGTGCTGTCCCATAATGCCGGCCTCGTCCAACGCCCGGTCACTCCTTCGGACAATCCCAAGGCGATGGTACAACAGAACGATGCGCTGCTGACCGCGGCCCCGGCACACCGCATCTCCATGGGAGAAAAGCTCATCGGCTACGATCACGACGCCGCGTTTCCCACCATCCTGCGCAATGTGCTGCCGCGGGGGAACGGCCTTATGGGATTTGTGCTGGCGGCGATCTTCGGCGCGGTGGTGAGTTCCCTCGCATCCATGCTGAATTCGGCGTCCACGATCTTCACCATGGACATCTACGCGCGGTTTCGAAAAGAACCGTCCCAGCGCTCCCTCGTGCGCAGCGGACGCATCAGCATGCTGGTCTTCTCGCTCATCGCCATCCTCATCGCGCCGGCCCTGGGAAGCCCGGCCTTCGGCGGCATCTTCACGTTCATTCAGGAATTCCAGGGATTCATCTCACCGGGCATTCTGGCCATTTTCCTCTTCGGACTACTGGTGAAAAAGGCACCGCGCATCGTAGGCACCGTGGGCCTGATCCTCAATCCGGTGCTCTACGGCACCCTCAAATACGCCGCGCCGCAGATCACGTTTTTAAACCGCATGGCCATCTGCTTTGGCGTCGTGCTGGTGGTGCTGGCCGTCATCACCGCGGTGCGTCCCCTGAAGGAACCCGTCACGCTGCCTGTCAATGCGGAGATGAACCTCTCCACCCGCCCTTCAACAAAGTACCTCGGCATCGGCGTCGTCCTCGCCACCGCCGCCCTGTACATCCTGTTCTGGTAACGGACCGCGGCTTCGCTCAGCCGACCACCAGCTCGATCTGCGGGGCTTCCTTGAAAAACGCGTTCCGGTCCGCGTTGTTGTAGGGCTTGTAGTCAATCTTCCACGGATGAACCGAAATGTCCCGACCGGCGACAGTCATGGACATGGCCATGGGGGTGATCTTCCGGAAGCCGGAGGTGGGGGGCAGGTCGTCGTTGTCGATGCCTCCGCAGGAAAACAGGGTGAACATCTGCAGATGATCGTCGTTGTAGGTGTGATCGAAGCCGTCGAGCACCTTTTCATGGCCGCGGATGATCGTATGGCATCCCACCCGCTGCACAAAAGCCGCCGCCTGCTGCCGGCCGAAGGAAAATCGCGCGGTACTTTTCTGCAGGGCCGATGGAACAATGTCCGCCATGCTCGGATCGCTCCACATCATCTCAAAGCGCAGATCCTTGTCGTTCAGGCTGGCCATGTCCCGGTAGCGCTCCTTCATGGTCACATCCCTCGGCACGCCGCCGTGCACGAACAGGGTTTCGCCCAGAAACAGCATGTTGGGCATGTTCTCGAAAAAGTCGATGTAGTGACGCAGGTTCTCCGAATGCACGTAGGGCTTCAGCGTGTTGATGGCCTCCGCGGGCTTCACGCCGCCGTACACCTCGCCGTTGTGCTCAAAATACATCTCATGGTTTCCCCGCAGCATGTACACGTGCTCCGGGGCCCGGTTCACCAGCTCCATGACCGCCCGCAGCACGCCGTTCAGGCTGAAGAGCCCCCTGTCGATGTAGTCGCCGAGAAGCACCAGCTTGGGATCGGGATTGTTGGCCGGATCATTCTTGTAGGCGTTCACCTTGTCAAAAAAATGGGACTGCATCACCGCGGCCTTCAGGCAGCTGTAACACCCGTGCAGGTCGCCCAGCACGGTGACGTCGAACACTTTTTTATCGTTCATCGGCACCACGTACACGTGCCCATCCAGAAACTGCTCCTGCCCGGCCAGCTCCTGCACCTTTTTTACCCCCGCGAGACGGCCATTGCCCGTCTGCCGCTGGGCATCGAACAGGGCTTCGGTCTGCCGGATCAGATTCCGATCGCCTTCGAGCTGCGCCAGCAGCTCCTCCCGGTCTGCAGAATAATGGTATTCGAACTTGTCAAAAATGGGGTGATTCGACATCCGCGGATTCATCTCCACCATGCCGCCCACCTTCAGGGGAACCGTGGTGTCGCCTTCCTCAAGCATCTCCACGCCGAGATCCTCTTCGAGCAGGGCCGACAGCTCCGCGCGGAACTTCACCTCCGCCGGATGGGCCACGCCGTCAGCCATGAGCAGCTCGTCCACCGTGTCCATGAGGGATTCCTGACCGCGTTCGTCAAAACTCTTGAAAATTTCGAAGCAGCGCAGCTTCAGCCGCGTCACCACGAACGTGTACTGATCTTCATCGTTGGACACGGTTTCGTTGAACATGTCCTGAATGAACTGATCGGTTCGCTCGAATTCCTCGTGAAAATGGCTGGTGTATTTGGCCTTCAGCTCGGCCTTCAGGGCCTGTTCCCCGTCGGGCATGGCCGCGTCCACGCGGTTGGAGACGAGTCGCGCGATGTAGTCGAGGACAAACTGCTTTTCGCTCTGGTCAAAATCGCCATCCACATACCCGAAGGTCACCAGGTAGAAAATGACGGCCTGCATTTCTTTTTCCGCCATCTGGGCGTTGTCGCTGAGTGTGATCATGACCGGATGGTACAACGATGCCGTGGATTCGCAATTGGATTTTCGAGGCGTCAGCGGGACCTGCGGCGATGCCGGTCTGTCTGCACGGGTGCCATTGCATCGGGCCCGTCCGGCGAAAGCAGTGCCGCAATCCCCGTGTCCGCCCCGCGCCTGCCGCCGTTGGGAGGAGGCCCTTCGCACAAGGCGCATCCCGCCGGACAGGCGGAGGTCACCTCCGGCGATTCCGCATAGCGGGAAAACACGCCTTCGTAATTGCGCAGCACCAGCGCGGAGGGACTGCGCGACACCACATAATCAGGCGCGAGGGGAATCTTTCCGGCGCCGTCCGGCGGATCCACCGCAAAGGTGGGCACCGCGTAGCCGGGAATGTGGCCGATGAGGGATTCCATGATCTCGATGCCCCTTGACACCGGCGTGCGAAAACGGGCGGTGCCGGGCACCTGGTCGCACTGAAACAGGTAATAGGGACGCACCCGGTTTTCAATCAGCGACAGGAACAGCCGGCGCAGGATAAGGGGGCAGTCGTTTACGCCCTTCAGCAGAACGGTCTGGTTGCCGAGGGGAATGCCCGCATCGGCCAGGGCGGCCAGTGCCCGCCGGCTCTCCCTGGTCAGCTCCGCCGGATGGTTGAACTGCGTGTTGATGTACAGCGGATGAAACTGCCGCAGGGCGGCACAGAGCCCATCAGTGATGCGCATGGGAAGCACCGAAAGGGCCCGGGTGCCGATGCGGATGGTCTTCACGTGGGGAATGGCGCGCAGCCGGGACAGGATGGTTTCAAGCACGTCCGTGGGCAGAAACAGCGGATCGCCCCCGGACACCAGCACGTCCTCCACTGCCGGCGTCCGCGCGATGTAGTCGATGGCCGCATCGAGCATGGGGCCGTTGACGGTTCCTGGTTCGCCGCCCACCTTGCGGCGACGGTTGCAGTGACGGCAGTAAACAAAGCACTGGTTGGTCACCAGCAGCAGCACCCGATCCGGATATCGATGGGTCAGTCCCGGCACCGGAGAATCCGCCTCCTCGCCCAGGGGATCTTCCCGCTCGCCGGGGGCCGTGTGCAGTTCGTCCATGGATGGAATCACCTGCCGCCGGATGGGGCATTCCCGGTTGTGCCGATCCATCAATCCGGCAAAATAGGGCGTCACGGCCAGGGGAAACGCCTCCGCCGCCCGCCGGATGGCCGTTTCTTCCGCATCGTCAATGTCGATGAACGGCCGCAGTCCCGCGGGGTCGCGAATCAGGTTTTCGAGTTGATGCTGCCAGTCCATCGGCCTTGCTTTTTAAGGCAGCATCGCCCATAAAGCAAATGAACCGGGCGGAAAACGCCGTCGGCAGAGCCATATGACAAACGAACACACCGACACCGATCTCTCCTGCGACAGCGGAAAAAAAGAACCCCGGAAGATATCCGAATCGCTGATCATCATCGCCCTGGCCGCCCTGTCCTTCGCGGCGGGATTTGCCCTCGTCCACTTCGCGCTGCAGAACCGCATCCCTCCACAGAAGCAGGAAAACTGCGCCGCTGAACCCCGCGATGGGACCACCGGGCCGGTGTCCACTCCGACAGAGCCCTCTGCCGCCTCCTCCGATGCGCCGATGCCCGCCACCGGGGCGACACCCGACAACGAAGAGACCGTCGATGCGGGCAACGCCCTCCCCGAAGTACCGCCGGGACCCACGCCGGAGGGCATCCGGATGGACGGAGCCCCCCTGTATTTCCGCTGCTGGGCCGCCGGCAGCGAATCGAAGGAATGCGACCGGATGGATGTGCTGGAAAAGCGCATGGCCACCCGCCTGTGGGTGGTGGACGAATGCCGCAAAACGCATTCGGACGGCGGAACGGGGGTTCTGTCCCTCGGCGCGAACCTGGATTTTACGGCCGGCACCATCAGTTTCTGGAGCGGGCCATCGTCCACCATCGCGGGCGCCACGCCAACGGGCAACTGCGTGCGCGAAAAACTGGCCGGCCTGCCCATCCACGGCATCGACCACCGGTTCGATCGCTACCGCCTGTTCTTCACCGTGGAGTTCTTCGACCCCGCCCGGCGCTCGAAGGCCATGGCCGAAAAACGGAAGGCCGGTCGGGAAGTCCAGGTGACCAAGGACCGGGTCCACGTGCGGGAAAAACCCGTGGATGGCGCCTCCATGGGCCGCATCAGCTCCGACTCGAAGGTCATCCTGCTGAAAAAAAACGAAACGAAGGACTGGTGCCTGGTGCTGACGCCCTCCGACCGGGAGGGATGGATTATCTGCGACGCGCTGGCACTCTGAGGTCCGCTACTTCAAATCATTAAAATAGTCGTAGATATACTGGCCGAAGGTGCGCAGGTCCTCGCTGTACGACCAGGGGCCCGTCTCGTTGGCGGAGCTGTTGAAGAAGGCTGACGGCTCTCCCAGATCGCACAGGGACCAGACCGCCCAGGACAGGTCCGTCTCGTCGAGCCAGGCCAGGTAGTTGTCAACGGTGCCCGAACTCTCGTAGGCGGCCGTCTTCAGGGGCTGGCGCCAGTCATCGTTTTCGTAGGCGGCGGCGTTGGCCCCCCACTCTGATACAAAGACGGGAAGATCCGCGTCCACCATTTCCTGGTGGTTCTGCTTGATGAGCATGAACGAATGGAGCCCCGCGTAGAAATGCAGCACATAGGCCACGTTGCTGTCGTCGATTTCGTTGCCGATGACGGCGTTGACTTCCTGCGAATAGTTCGGCGTGCCCACGAGGATGAGGTTGTCCGAGTGCTGTCGGATGATGTCGATGACATCTTCGGCATAGGCCTTGATGTTGCTCCAGCTCTCGGCGAGGGGTTCGTTCCAGACCTCGAAGATCACGTTGGGATAGTCGCCGTACTTTTCGGCCATCATGGCAAAGAACTCCTCCGCATCCGCCTGGTTGTCGTCGGCGAAGTGATCGTGCCAGTCGATAATCACATAGATGCCCTGCGCGATGGCCGCCTCCACAACCGTTTCGATCTTGTCAATTTCATCGGCCTTTTCGGCATCCGTCATGGCCACGTAGATCTCGCGATCTTCTGTTTCGATACCGAGGGCTGGCCGGATGACCGTCATTCCCCACTCGTCCGCCAGGGTTTCCACGAGACCGGCAGTGTAGAACTCGCCCTTCCAGTTGCTCCAGTACAGGCTGCCGCCCCGCAGGACGATGAGGTTTCCGTCCGCGTCTTCGAGCCGCGCGCCGTCCACCTGCAGGCGGCCGTGGTCGCCGACAAAGCCAACGCCGTCGGGGGGCAGATCGCCGTCCGAATCCGAGTCGCTGTCCGTGTCCGCATCGCTGTCCGCATCGCTGTCCGCATCCGAGTCGCTGTCCGAATCCGAGTCGCTGTCCGAATCGCTGTCCGAATCGCTGTCCGCGTCCGTGCCCGGGCGGGGATTCACGGGGTCGGTGTTGCAGGCGGACAGCCAGAGCAGAAAACAGGAAAGCAGCAGCAGGTTCCACTGGGTTCTGGTCGCGTTGATCACGGTATCCTCCTTGGCGGATGGTTTTAAGTATTTCAGGTCAATCTTTCCGTCTTTCCGCAGAAAGACGGCACTTCTATCGCTTTTATAATAGCACGGATGACAGCAGGTATGAATTTACAAAACGGATTGAAATGCATTACAAAGCTGCGCTCTGACGGCGCGGGGACGCAGCGGGAAAGGACGCCACATGAAAACATTTCCGGAATGCATTCCGTGTTTCATCAAACAGGTGCTGGACGCCGCCTGGGCCCTCTCGCTCTCCGACGAGGAAACCCGCATCGCGCTCATGGAAGCACTGGAAGCCGCCCGCAACGCGGACTGGAACCTTCCCGCCCCTCTGACGGGTCGGGACATGCACGGCATCACCGCCCGGCAGCAGGGAACGCCGGACCCCTGGGCAGCCCACAAGCGCCTGCACACGCAAACGGCCCTCGACCTGCTCCCGCGCCTTCAACGGATGGTCGATGCGTCACCGGACCCGTTTGCGGCCGCCGTCCAGTTCGCCGTGGCCGGCAACGCCATCGATCTGGGCGTGACGAGCGCCCACGATCCGGACGTGGACCGGGCCTTTGCTGCGGCCCTCCAGCGACCGCTGAACCCCGACGGTCTCGAAGACCTCCGCCGTTCGGTCGAAGAAGCCCGCGCGGTTCTCTTTCTGGCGGACAACGCCGGCGAAATCGTGTTCGACATTCCCCTGCTCGAACGCATCGGCCCGTCAAAGTTGACCGTGGTGGTCCGGGGGCGCCCCATTCTCAATGACGCAACAATGGACGACGCGGAGCAATCGGGCCTCACCCGCCGATTCACGGTCATCGACAACGGTTCCGACATCCCCGGCACCTGGCTGCCCGACTGCAGTCCGTCGTTCCGCGCGGCATTTTCGGCGGCGGATCTGATCATCTCCAAGGGCCAGGGAAATTTTGAAACCCTGTCCGAGGTGCAGGCGCCCGTCATCTTTGTGTTTCTGGTCAAATGTGCGGTGGTCGCCCGGATCACCGGAGAACCCGTCGGAACGGCCATTGTGAAAAGGGCCGCAACACCGTAATATCACCGCGGCACAGAAGCCGCGAACCCGACAAGGAGTTATCATGTCCAGTGTATTGATCATCGGCGCCGGCGGAGTCGGACAGGTTGTTGTCCATAAATGCGCCCGGGTTCCCGACGTATTCGAGCGCATCTGCCTGGCGAGCCGCACGAAATCGAAATGCGACGCCATTGCAAAGCAGCTCCCACGCCCCATCGACACCGCACAACTCGACGCGGACGATCCGGCGCAGACCACTGCCCTCATCCGATCATTCAAACCCGATCTGGTCATCAACGTGGCCCTTCCCTACCAGGATCTGGCCATCATGGACGCCTGCCTCGAAACCGGCACCGACTACCTCGACACGGCCAACTACGAACCCCGGGACACGGCGAAATTCGAGTACCGCTGGCAGTGGGACTACCAGGAACGGTTTGCGCACAAGGGCCTCATGGCCCTTCTGGGCAGCGGCTTTGACCCGGGGGTCACCAATGTCTTCACGGCGTACGCGACAAAGCACTACCTCAATGAAATCAGCGAGCTGGACATCGTGGATGTGAACGGCGGCGACCACGGCCGGCCCTTTGCCACCAACTTCAATCCGGAAATCAACATCCGCGAGGTGACCGCGCCCTGCCGCCACTTCGAAAACGGACAGTTCATCGAAACGCCGGCCATGTCGGAACACCGGTCGTTCACCTGCCCCGACAACGTGGGGACGTACCGGATTTACCGGATGTACCACGAGGAACTGGAATCCATCACAAAGAACTTTCCCACGCTGCGCCGGGCGCAGTTCTGGATGAGCTTTTCCGACAACTACCTGAAACACCTGGAAGTACTGCGCAACGTGGGTATGACCCGCATCGACCCGGTGATGTATCAGGGCCGCGAAATCGTTCCCCTGCAGTTCTTAAAAGCGGTGCTGCCCGATCCGGGCGAGCTGGGGCCCACCACAAAGGGCCGCACCTGCATCGGCAACATCATGGTCGGCACAAAGGACGGACAACCCCGCCGGATCTACATCTACAACGTGTGCGACCACGAGGCCTGCTATGCCGAAGTGGGCTCCCAGGCCATTTCCTACACCACCGGCGTGCCGGCCATGATCGGCGCCATGATGATGCTGACCGGAAAATGGCGGGGCAAAGGCGTGTTCAACATGGAACAGCTCGATCCGGATCCCTTCATGGACGCCCTGAACCGGCACGGCCTGCCCTGGACCGTCATGGAAGGGGAAGGCATTCCTTGGTAGCGCGGTTCGACCCCACCGCGGTGCCGTCTCCCTGCTTTGTCATCGACCGCGGCATCCTGCGCAACAACCTCTGCGTCCTCGCCGACATCCGCCGCCGCTGCGGCATCCGCGTGCTGTTTGCCCAGAAGGCCTTTGCCACGCCGGCCCTGTATGGACAGATGGCCGCCGTTCTCGACGGCGTATGCGCCAGCGGACTGTACGAGGCGCGACTGGGCCGGGAACGCTTCGGCGGAATCGTGCACACCTACAGCCCTGCGTTCCGGGACGACGAAATTGACGACATCGTCCGCCTGAGCGATCACGTGGTGTTCAACTCGGAGGGCCAGCTGCGCCTCTTCGAAAACCGGGTTCGATCCCTGCGCCCGGCGGTGGAGATCGGACTGCGGGTCAACCCGGAATGCTCCGTCACCGACACACCCCTCTACGATCCCTGCGCACCGGGTTCCCGCCTCGGCGTGACCGCCTCCCGGATGACCGGCATTTCTGCCGACGCCATCGACGGACTGCACGTGCACGCCCTGTGCGAAAAGGATTCCTTTGCCCTCGAAAAGGTGCTGTCCGCATTCGAAACAAAATTCCATCCGTTCATCGACGCGGCGAAGTGGGTGAACCTGGGCGGCGGCCACGCCTTTACCCGCGGAGACTACGACATCGACCACTTCGTTTCGCTGATGGCGGGATTCCGCAAGCGCCATCCCGACGTGGACGTGTTCATCGAACCCGGTGCCGCGGTGGTCTGGAACGCCGGCGTGCTGGTGACCGAAGTACTCGACACCATTTCGGGCCATCCCGACATCGCTATCCTCGACGCTTCCTGCGCGTGCCACACCCCCGATGTGCTCGAAATGCCCTATCGCCCGCGCATCCGCAGCGAAGTGCCATTGGCAAAGGCCGCCCATGTCTACCGGCTGGGAGGCGTGTCCTGCCTGGCGGGCGACGTGTTCGGCGACTACGGGTTCGAGCAGCCCCTCGCCCGGGGCGACCGGCTGGTTTTCGAAGACATGGCCCAGTACTCCATTGTAAAGACAACCATGTTCAACGGCGTGCGCCACCCGGCCATCGCCGTGTTCGATCCGCAGGACGGCACCTGCCTTGTGCTGCGGGAATTTTCCTTTGACGACTACCTGCACCGGCAGGGGTAGAACGGGAGCGGCAGATGAAGACACAGACCAGAGACACCCAGCAGGCGGACACCACCTGGACCCACGAGCATTCGGCCGGTCTCTACGGCATCACCGAATGGGGCGGAAAATATTTTGCCGTGTCGCCGAAGGGCGAAGTCATCGTGCGGGCCCCGGTCGGGGACAACCGCCTCGAAGAAGTCTCCCTCATGGAAATCGTCGGCGCCCTGGCCGAGCGCGATTTGACCATGCCCGTGCTCATCCGCCTTGAAAACCTGGTGGACGCGCGGGTGCGCTCGCTGAACGAGTCGTTTGCGGATGCCATGCGGGCGGCGGGATATCGAGGAGAGTTCCGCGGTGCGTTTCCCGTCAAAGTGAACCAGCAGAGCCACGTGGTGCAGGAAATCGCCCGGTTCGGGGAGCACTACCACCACGGGCTGGAGGTGGGCAGCAAGGCCGAGCTGCTGGTGGCCCTGTCGGTGATCCGGGACCGGGAGAGCGTCATCGTGTGCAACGGTTACAAGGACGCGGAATTCATCGACCTCGGGCTGCAGGCCGTGGTGCTGGGCTACAAATGCTTCTTCGTGCTCGAAAATCCCGACGAAATCGAGCTCATTGTCAAACGCAGCGCCCAGATGGGCGTGGAGCCCCTCATCGGCGCACGTCTGAAACTCTCCACAAAGGTGGAGGGCCACTGGAGCAAGGACAGCGGGGAGCGCAGTCTCTTCGGCCTGACGGCCAATCAACTCGTGGACGTGGTGGACAAGATGAAGCAGGCGGGTCTCCTCCACTGTTTCCGGCTGCTCCACTTTCATCTGGGCTCCCAGATTCCGAACATCCGCAACATCCGGACCGGCCTGCTGGAGGCCTGCCGATACTACATCGCCCTCATCAACGAAGGCGCGCCCCTGGGCTATCTGGACATCGGCGGCGGGCTGGCAGTGGACTACGACGGCACCAGCAGCACGAGCGGCTACTCGCGCAACTACAACATCAAGGAATACTGCGTCGATATCGTCGAAGCGATTCAGGAATCCTTCGATCAGTACGACATTCCCCACCCCACCATCATCAGCGAATCCGGAAGGGCCACGGTGGCCCACACGGCAGTGCTGCTGTTCAACATCCTCGACGTGACCCGGTTCGAGCCGCGGGCGATTCCCGACAGCCTCCCCGAAGACGCGCCGGAATCGGTCGTCAACCTGCGCGACGTCATCGCCGGCATATCTCCCGCGACGCTGCAGGAATGCTACCACGACATTGTCCACTACCGGGATCAGGCCCAGGAGCTCTTTGCCCAGGGAGAAATCGACCTGCGGTTGCGGGCCGTGGCGGACGACCTGTATCTGGCGGGTCTGAAAAAAATCGCCGCCATCATTCCCACCCTGAAGCGGGTACCCTCCGAGCTGGAAACCCTGGCGGATCGACTGGCCGACATCTACTACGGCAACTTCAGCGTCTTTCAGTCCCTTCCCGATTCGTGGGCCATCAACCAGATCTTTCCCATCATGCCCATCCACCGCCTCTGCGAGGAACCCACGCGCCAGGCCGTCATCGCGGACATCACCTGTGACTGCGACGGCAAACTCGACAACTTCACGCTGATGGACGGCTATTCCAACACCATTCCACTGCATCCATTCAATCCCGACGACGAGTATTACATCGGCGTGTTCCTGGTGGGCGCCTATCAGGAAACCCTGGGGGATCTCCATAACCTGTTCGGCGATACGAACATCGCCAGCATCCGCGTCAACGAAGACCGCAGTTTTGACGTGGTGCACGAATTCCACGGGGACAGCATCTCAGACGTCCTCTCCTATGTGGAATACGAACCCCACACCCTGCTGCAGGAATTCCGGCGCAAGGCCGAAGCCGCCGTCAAGGAAGGCCGCATCAATGTGGCGGAGCGACAGAGGATGCTCGGGCTCTTCGCCGAAAGCCTGCGGGGCTACACCTACTTCGAAAAATAAAAAGAGGTCTCAGCGGTACATGCCCGAACGGGACTGGATGGCAGCCGGACAGGCAATTTCCTTGTAGCGCAGCGAGGGATTGTTGGTCACTTCAAACCAGTCCACGAACCAGTAGCAGCCCTCTTTCAGATCGGCCCGACTGCTGAAGATGGCGTCACACCGGTTGCGAACGCAGGTTTTCTGGGACTCCCGCGGTGCACTGCCGCCCAGTTCGCTGAGGCAGGTGGTCAGAAAGCCGCCGTACTGGGCGCCGAGCTGGGTGTTGGACACCCCCCACTGGGAGGAACAGGCGTTGTAGGCGCCGACGCCGCCGCCGGGAATCTGGATGTCAAACTGACCGTGGGACACGTCATATCCGATGTTGATGGCCTGCACGATCATTGTCTTTTCCGAGAGCGGCGACACCAGAAAATCGAGCTGAAAGCACTTGCCGCAGATATCGCCCGATCCCGGGACAGCCGCAAATCCGTAGGACAGGCGATCGCCCACGGCCCAGGGATGGAGCTTCCAGCACGAATAGGCATCGCCGCCGTTGCATGAGCTGGTCCGGTTGTAGTCGCCGCCGTGGCTCACGTTGCTGGCAGAGCAGCTCGGAGTCGGACTGCCCACCCACACGTTGTCGTCCCAGCTGCAGTGGAGCTTGCAGCAGTCCCAGTAGCGGGTGGCATAGCCCGTGCTGCCACCGACGATGTCCGCCGGCGGCTCAATTCCCCACTCGGTGTCCTCGGGTTCCGTGTCCACGTCCGAATCGCTGTCTGTGTCCGAATCGCTGTCCGTGTCCGAGTCGCTGTCCGTGTCCGAGTCGCTGTCCGTGTCCGAGTCGCTGTCTGTGTCCGAGTCGCTGTCTGTGTCCGAGTCGCTGTCCGTGTCCGAATCGCTGTCGCTGTCCGAGTCGCTGTCCGAATCGCTGTCGCTGTCCGAGTCGCTGTCCGAATCGCTGTCGCTGTCCGTGTCCGAATCGCTGTCGCTGTCCGCATCACTGTCGGTGAAGTCGGGCGGTTCGTCGGTATGGGCGTCCACACCGGAATGACAGGACATCAGAAGAAGGCCAACCGGAAGAATGATGAAAATGTGATGCATAAGTTTTGTCTCCACAGGAATCAGTGCACCGGGAAAGAGCAAATGAGTGCTATTTATTTATCATATTCTTTGTCAATCGCCGCTTTCGTTATGGATTATTGACCAATATTCCAGATGTCCGGTAATAATTTAAAAGACCTGTATATTCAGAAAGGACCCTGTCATGAATCTGCGCGAAGCCCTTCACTGGCGTTATGCCGTCAAACTGTTTGACCGGACGCGGACGCTCTCCACGGAACAGATTGAAGAACTGGCGGAAGTGGTCCGCATGGCGCCCACATCCCTGGGACTGCAACCCTTCCGACTGCTGATCGTCGACGATCCCGCAGTGAAGGCGCAGCTCGACACCGCGTGCCACCGCCAGCAGAAACAGCCCGGCAGCGCCTCCCACGTTTTTATCTTCGCCGCGCCGACGGCGGTGGATGAGCCCTTCTGGCGCGAATACGTGGACCGGGCTGCACGGGAACGGCATCTGCCGCCGGAAAAAAGGGGCGAATTCGAAACGAGGGTGCGCAACTACATCACCTCGAAAAGTGAGGCGGAACTGCCCCACTGGGTGGAAAAGCAGGTGTACCTCGCGGCGGGCCAGCTCCTTCTGGCCGCGGCGCTGGCGGGCATCGACGCGTGCCCCATGGAAGGGTTCGACCGGAACGAAGCGGACCGCATTCTGGGATTGCGGCAAATGGGACTGCGCTCGGTTCTGCTGTGCCCCCTGGGGCATCGATCGCCCATGGACACCTTTGCGGCGGTGAAGAAAGTGCGCCTGCCCCGGGACCGCTTTGTCATCGCCCCGTAAAGTGTTCTTCCGCCCCATCGCCATCTGCGAGGGGCAGGGGCGTTGCGGGATCCGTAATGGCACCGATTTTTACGGCAAAACTGCTGCGCGCCCG
Organism: Deltaproteobacteria bacterium; assembly: GCA_029565915.1. Classification (GTDB taxonomy): domain Bacteria; phylum Myxococcota_A; class Polyangia; order JAAYKL01; family JAAYKL01; genus JAKQNG01. The sequence continues at coordinate 9,948 of JAKQNG010000273.1, read as the reverse complement.
GATATCATCATCAGTAACGATGTGCGCATCCAGCAGACCGGCCGTCATGTAGCCCGTTCGCAGATAATTCTGTTCCGACAGGCTCAGGCTCCAGCCTTCCAGCCAGAGCAGCAGCTCCTGCCGTTGCGAAGGTGTGCCTGTGAAGTGAATCAGCAGGTCAATATCGCTGCCGGGGCCCGCGGTTGCACTGGCGGTGGAGCCGAAGAGGTAGACCGCCCGCACCCCGAAACGCCCGGGATCGAGACGACGCGCCAGGCGCTCGGCCATCCGGGTTCGCCATCGCCAGAAGTCTTCGGACTGCGGCTGGACCGACTTGACGTCCACGGGTCGCTCCTCATTGACCGCCGACGCTTCAGTAAAAAAGCCGATGGCTTCGCAGAGTTCGGCGTTCATCTGGATTCTGAGGACTTTTCCGTCTACCCGTTGGGGGATGTCGATGACCCGCAGCACGCCGTCGAGGTACGCGAAATCCGGCAGCATTTCCGGCAGCAGGTTGTGCGCATTCTCGAGGAAGTAGTCGTTGAAAACGACATCCTTTTCGTCCGGGTAAAGTGGAATGTACCGGATTCCCGCTTCGACCATGTCCTGAAAAAAGTGCGTACCGAAGGAGAGTTCCGGTTCAAAGGAACCTTTGCGCAGCGATATCTCGATCAGCACGGCGGTATTGCAGATATCTGAATAGGTGACAGAAACCCCCTGTTTGATGTCGCCCCGGCTTCCCCATCGACCCGGCCCCATCAGGATGAATCGGCGCTTCGGCAGTATGGCGTTGAGCCTGCCGACCGCCTGCCCGATGGCGACCAGCGTATCCAGGCTGGTCTGCTGTGCGTACTGCTGGGGCGAAACATAGACGATATGGGTAATCTCGGGAACGCGTCCGTTCGAAATGAACCGATTCGCCGTAAAAAGGGTTTCGTTTTCGGGAACATCGCGACGAATGATGCTCGGGGCATCGTCGCGCTCGGTGTACTGCGGACGGCACTGCAGCAGGTAGAAGGAAGTGCCGTTCGAGGCAAACTCGATATCGACCGGCGTTCCGAGTCCTTCCTGAAGTGTCAACAGCATGGAACGGAGCTGCCTGACAAAATTGGTTCTGGTAATGAGCCCTTCAAAGGTAAACAGGAGCTCATCACACTGCGTATTGATCGACAACGGAGAAGGACGACTGATATGACCGTCACGATAAACCGACACCATTTGGTGCAGGTTGGGAATCGCGGTGCCGCACGCACACAGAAGTTGATCAATGGGAACGGTTTCAAAGGCACCGCTTTCGAGATTGATCACGTCGACCTGCGAAGGGGAATAGTGGCGAATCTCTTCGGGGCTGGCGTTGACCCGGAGCGCCGGTTGGCCCGGTGAAAGCAATACCGGATAGTCGTTGCCAATGCGATCGACTGCCCGGGTCCCCAGGCCCGGAACCATCCTGATCAGGCCATCCTCGCGCTTGAGCCGCGGCGACCAGCGAAACTCGTTGCTGCTGAAGGCAACGCCGGCATAAACCGGCATCAGGTAAGGCCCGACACGTGTCCCCACCACTTCCTGCAACATGATTCCCATCTCTTCATAGAAATCAAGCAGTCCGTGCTCGATCCGGTACAGTATCGGATCGGGGCCGAAGACCGAGGCATAGATCTCGGCGATGGCATCCAGAAGGGCATCAATCCGTTCCTGTCGGCTGCCCCGATTGGCGAGGAACAGACTCTTATACTTACCCGAAAACGCCGAACCGGCGCGGTCTTCCAGCAGGCTTGAACTGCGCACGATGATCGGGGCGTCACCAAAATCGTCAAGTGCCTGCGCGAGACGGGCAGAAATATACACCGGAAAACGGGCATGCTTGAAGAGCTGGATGATGTTGGGATACTCGATGCGGACCTGTTCAAGTTCCTTGTATTTCAGGTCGTGAACATCCTCCAGTTCGTTGAATCGGAGGAATTCCGTAAGGCAGTCGGCGGTGAGATACCATGTCTTCGGCGTTCGAATATCGTCAAACAGTCCATCATCTTTTGCGGACCGCAGCAGAATCTGCCGGGCGAGAAACAGTCCCGCACTCTTGCCCCCGAGACAACCATTGCTGTCCGACGGAAAAATGATGCGGGTTACCAGGTCGAAAAAGTCCGGCACCTGCAGGTGGCGCTTCGCGACATTGATGAAACCGACATCATTCGAAAAGAACCGGCGTATGAGCGACACCAGAAGCCTCTTTTCGGTGGACGGCTCCAACACGGCTTCTCCGTTGGACAGGGCCCGGTACCGCAGAATGGCATCGATGATTGCACCCAGCGACACATTACCGCTGTCCACCGCCTTGATGAGAAATCCGAGCTTGTTTTCCTGAATCCACTTGTGCAGCAGGGAAAAGGTCTCCGCATCGCCCAGGTGGCGTGAGGCGATGGTGAACACCCGATCGCTGACGGAAAAAATACTTTCCCGCGACTGTTTCCGGATCGGCGAATTGGCATCGGATGAACCCTCTGCGTGATGCTCGGCAAACTCACTTCCGAATGCGTTCAGGAGCTGACGCGCCTCCTTGATGCCGCTCCAGAAGAGGTGATACAGCATTTTCCGCGAGATATGCAGAAACAGCTTTTCATCGGTGCGGCGCAGGAGGTTGACAATGGTCATCCATTCCTGAGATCGCTCCGAAAAGGAGGGCCGGATAAGGGATTCCCGTTCCTGCAGCAATTGTTCCAGCTTCCGCTGCAGCACCGTCTGTCCGATCCGATCGGCAATGGTGTGGAGCAGTTTATGTTCCTTTTTCAGAAAACAGTCCCCACCCGGAGCCGGCACTGCCTGGGTGTAGGACACTTCGATGCTGCCGACGACATGGTCCCCTTCCCTGATCGACACGGTATCCGACCATTCCGTTGGCGAATACCCGGGAGGTTCATACAACACAGCGTCATACTCAATCCGTGCCCGGCAGATTTGAGGGAACTGCCAGCCGGAGGGAATCGTCGCAATGATATCGCGAAAGATATCCGGCAGGGGACGGGGAAGACCAGCCAGCAGTTCTTCGATTCGATAAAGGCAGTTCAGCTCCTTCGCACGTTCGCGAAGGACCTGTACACGACCCGGTACTGATTTTCTGTCGCCCATGTCACCCTGCGTTCGGCGTCAAAGCCTCCGCACCGGAATTGCGCATTGAAACCTTCAGCCGCAGTTCGCTCATGCCCATCCGCGCTGTTTCACGGCATCTGCAACGCGATTGATGGCAATCATGTATGCGGCGTCCCGCATGTACAGTTTCTTGCGCCGGGCGATATCGTTTACCGCAGCAAACGCCGCCGTCATCTTCGTATCCAGTTTTGTCAGCACATCGTCCTTCTCCCAGAAGAAGTTCATGTTGCACTGCACCTGCTCGAAGTAACTGCATGTGACTCCGCCGGCATTCGCGAGGAAGTCCGGGCACACAAAAATCCCCCTTTGCTTGAGGACCTCATCGGCATCCGGGGTGGTGGGGCCGTTGGCGCCTTCGGCGATCAGCTTGACTCCTTTGGCAATACTCTGGACGCTGGCGTTGTTGATCTGGTTTTCGAGGGCTGCCGGAATCAGGATATCAACGTCCTGTTTCAGCCACTCCTCCCCCGGCAGTCGCTCATACCCGAGGTCGCCTGCCTTTTTCTGATCGATGCCGCCGAACTTGTCGGAAATCGCCCGCAGTTCGTCCAGATTGATGCCCGCCTTCTTCCTGTAGGTATAAGAGACCTTATCGGCCTGATCCCAGCAGGAAATGGCCACGACCGTACCGCCGAGACGCGTGTAGAGCTGGATGGCATACTGGGCCACGTTGCCAAATCCCTGCACCGATGCGGTTGTCTTGTCGGGGGAAATACCCAACGTCTTCAGTGCCTCGCGCAGAACATAAACGACACCGAATCCGGTGGCTTCGGTACGTCCCAGCGAACCGCCCATGCCGACCGGCTTTCCAGTGATGAATCCCGGATAGCGGCCACCGGTCAGCACCTCATATTCGTCGAGCATCCACAGCATGTGCTGGCTGTTCGTCATCACATCCGGCGCGGGCACATCGCTGATCGGTCCGACCAGTTTGGCGGTCTGGCGTATCCAACCCCGGCAGATCTGCTCCTGTTCCCGCAGGCTGAGGTGGTGCGGGTCACAGATCACACCGCCCTTGGCGCCACCAAGCGGGATGTCGACAACGGAGCATTTCCAGGTCATCCACATCGACAGCGCACGAACCGTGTCAATGGTCTCCATCGGATGGAAACGGATACCTCCCTTGGCCGGCCCGCGCGCATCGTTGTGTTGCACCCTGAAGCCGTTGAATACTTTGACACTGCCGTCATCCATGCGGACCGGAATGGTGAAGTGCAGTTCGCGAGACGGTTGCCGAAGAAGCCCTTTGACACCTTCATCAAGTTCAAGAACCGCCGCGACCTTGTCAAACTGCGACTGCGCCACCCGGAACGGATTATACGAAGCATTTTCCATACGTAACCAACCCTTTCTTGTTGCGACAGGCCATCCGATGTTTCGAATCGCCTGATGGTTTGTTGATGACTTTCACGTCCACCCTGGATGCTTATCGGTTGTCATTCCTGTCTGCCCAAATACCACTGCCACCCGGGACCGCCCTGGCGATCCGGAGTGTTCTGTTGCCGCAGGCGCAACACGACACGTTTACGTTGCTGGGAAATCGCTGCGTCGGAAATGAACGGTCATTCGCCTGGTGGAATCAACCGCCGATGCAGGGCGGCATTCTTTAAAAGGAATTGTCGATTGTCCCTGATACAGGGAGGAGGGACGACTGCCTTTTCCCTTCCGTAAAGAACGCCTGCATCCGTTCGAACATCCTGTCGCCATCATCGTGAGGAACACCGTACTGCTGTTTACTCCAAATGGGCAGTCTTTTTTCATGCGACAATACAAAAACAGGAAGCGGTCAACGGACAACGCCGGCCGATCAGCCGATCAGCCGGTCGTCGACGGGATCGAAGTAGGACTCGACGAAGATGGGCGAGGACCAGGCCACATGGCCGTCTTCCTGCACCACCCGGACGAAGTAGTAGGTGCTCTCCCCTTCCGAGGGCGGCGGCAGGGTGCCGTGGATATCCAGATCCGTTCCGCTGCAGCGCAGGGCAATTTCCTTTCCCCGGTTGGTCACCAGTGCCACCGCGCTCAGCCGATTGGTGCCGTGCACCACCACGCGGTAGGACGAAATTCCACCCGGCCGCACCACATCCCCCATGGGACGGCCGTCAATTTCAAACCACAGGCCGATCTTCGCCCCGGAGGTGGCATAGCAGCGGCGCTGGCCGAGGGCTTCCAGCACCGCCTCCCGCGTCACGTCGTCGGCAAACACCGCGGTCAACCCGCTGCGGTGGGAATCCTGCATCCGGCACACGCCGTGATGCCAGTTGAGACCGTGGCCGTCCGAGCCGCCCACGAATCCGAAGCGCAGCCCGCCATCCAGCAGGTCCGCCAGAAACTGCCCTTCCTTGTCGTCGCCCCGCGTGCCGATGGGGCCGCCCCCCGTCCGCTCGTAGGCGCCGTGGCACGAAACGATTTCGTAACAGGGCTGCACCTCGTCGTCGTGGTGCTCCCGGTCGGCACCGGTCCAGCCCACGTGGTGGGGAATGACCAGGGCACCGGCCTCCCGGCAGTGGCGAATCAGCCCTTCGGAGGTTCCGGTGCGATGATCGTCCCTGGAAAACAGCGTGGAGGGATCCGACGACGGCGGATAGACCACCTTGTGCCCGGGTCCCGGATGCATGGAACCGGTCCACTCAAAGGCATACAGGGTGACAAACTCCCCCGGTTCATAGAAGTCGTCGGCCACCGCGCAGTAGCGGGACCACTCGCCGGGAGGGGTCCGCTTGCCCAGAAAGCTCTCGTGATCGGAAATCGCCACGATATCGTCGCCGTACCGGTAACGCGCACGGTTGTAGGCCTCCGGCTGGGTGCCGGTCCCGTCCGACGCGAAGGTGTGCTGGTGGATGTCGCCGAACAGCACCCGACGGCCGAGGATGTGAATGCCCTTGGCGGTCCGGGACAGGTCGAGTCGATCCGCGAGGGAGAGGACCTGCCTCGGCGATGCACCGTCCTCGCCCGACGGCAGCAGGCGCACCACGATTCCCGAACGTTCCCGCCCCGCCACCAGGATGCCGTCCGCCGCCGCCGCGCATCGGTAAACACCGCGGCACTGCCAGCCCTCTGTATCCACCTGGCCCCGCTCCGTCCACCCTTCGCTCGTCAGGTCCTGACGCCGCAGGCTCTGGGATCCCCGGCCGATGACCACCAGCCGGCCGCCGTCGCAGACCGCCAGCGCCGGAAACTCGAATCCCTGGTCTTCGCCGGCACCGTCGCGCTCCACATCGCGCATCTTGTGGACGGGTCGGTGGAAGGTGCCGTCGCGCCGGATATGGCCCACCTCAATCCAGCGGACCAGTCCCTGCCCCTTCACCTGATCCATGTCCGAGTGCCAGGCAATCCACACACCGTCGTCACTGCGGCGCAGGGTGCACATGGCGTTGATGCCCCCATCGGTTCCCACCAGCTCCATGGGCTCTTCGAGATTGGTGCCATCGGCGATCCGCCGCGCGTAGATCCGGCTGCCGCCGCGAAAGGTCATGTACTGCCAGGCGACAAAGCCGTGCCCGTGGGCCAGCTCCACGGCCGGATTCAGGTTCAGCCGACGCCGGTGGGAAAGCCGCATGGGCAGAGGCAGCACCATGGGATCGGTGCTGATGGTTCCCTGCACCTCGCACCCTCCGGGCAGGCGCACGGTCCACACGAGGAAGAACCGATCATCGTCCGACGCCAGCGCCAGGCCCGCCGGCGAACGGCGCCGGGGCATGACCTTGATGACGGGATCCATCTGTGCCGGGCCCTGCACGGTGCGCAGCTTCAGTCCGTCCAGCTCCGTGTCGCGACCGTCGATCCAGGCGACCAGCACACCGTCCTTCCACGGCGCCACCGCCATGTGGGTCACCTCGGGGCGCTGTTCGCTGACGGGAAACGGCGCGCACCACTCCCCCGCCGAATCGCGGACGGAGGCCATCAGGCATTCCCCTTCGCCCCGCCACGAAATCCACACCACCCAGCAGCGACCGGCACGATCCACGCAGACGTCCGGTTCCCTGCCGTAGCATCCGTCATCCATCGTGTGGGTAAAAACAGGAGTGAAAATGTTCGCCACGAAATCGCCTCGTCTCTATTCGGGCGTCGTTCCCGAAATGAACACCCGGGTTCCCGGATTCGCGTCCGTCGCGGCCACCCCGTGCCAGTTCGCCGGGAGCTGTGGAGAGGTCCATGCAAACAGGTAGCGCGCGTCCGCCGGCGACAGGTTGGTGCGCCGTGGCTCCGCGGCGCACCGTACTTAGAGTGCCAGAACGACGCGTGCAGCGCAATATTGCGGTGGATGTACTGCACGAAGGGAACATCAGCGACCATGTAGACTTCTTCGCCGTCCCCCACGGAGCCCGCCATGTCATCGGTCACGTGCTTCCACAGGATGCGGAATTCGCCCCGCGGCGTCACGGTTTCCTCGCTCTCCTTCAGACCGGTGGACACCAGCGTGACGAGGATGGGCATGGTGCCTTCGTAGGCTTCGAGGGTCTGCCGGCTCAAATCCACATGGATCCACTTTTCGTTTTCACCGACCCCTTCGGGCGGTTCCCGCAGGTCGAAATATTCCACCTGGGAGGATTTCAACCAGCGGTCTCCTTCGATGCGGTACCAGGTATTGCCGCCGGATTCCTCGCTTTCGTACACGCGGTAGACGTTGAGCCGATCCACCGGCCCCACTCCCGCAAACCGGTTGTTGCGCTTTTCAAAAAACGCGGCGTAGGACGACGACACAATCGCGGCCGGCAGCGGGTTGTCGCCCATGACGTAATATCCCCGGCATTCCGGCGGACGCACCAGGTGCACCGCATTGCCGGGAACAAAGTCGCCCTTGATGGTTTCGTAGTAGTACTGCCGGGTTGCCTCGTCCCGGAAGCGCCGCAGCACCGACACCCAGAAGCCCCGCATCAGGAATTCGCGGATGCCCGGGAACGTCTTTCTCGCGTAGCGGTTGTAGTCGATGCCCTTGACCGGCTCTTCGCCCTCCACCGGCTCCGGCGGTTTGTCCGGATCCACGTGGGGCACCACTTCGGTGGGGATGGTGACGCCGGGGGGCAGCTTCCACTCGCCGTTTTCCAGCTTTTCAAAACGCACGCCCTCGGGAAACACCAGATTGCCCTCTGCGTCCACAACGATGTCCACCGTGCGGGTGGCCGGCGGCGGCGCGTCTTCGCCTTCCGCAGTGGGTTCCGCGGGTGCAGCGGCATCGTCGGGAATGCTCACCGCGTAGGTTCCCGCAACAAATCGGGTGGGCGGCACCCACAATTCCTCCTGCGCCGGAATGCGCTTGTAGGACGGGGTGAAATCCGCCCGGATGAATCCGTGCTGGTAGGGATCGAGCTGATCGACGCGGGGGGGATGGGGCGCGTTGCGGATGTGCCGGGGTTTCGTGCCCACCAGCATACCCGTCCCCTGGCAGACATAGCCGCCCTCCGGCAGCTGGTACCATCCCTCGGGGCAGCCGTCGGACTTGAACTGCGCGTCCCCGAGCATGGTGCGCTGCCCTTTTCGCAGATAGCCCAGCCGGGTGGATTCCATGTCCGGCTTCTCCCAGATGTTCACCTTGTCGAACCCCGCCCGTCCGTGGAGATCGAAGGTTTTCACTTCAACGGGCTGCGGTGCCGTCACTGGAGCCGCGGTCGATTCGGCAGAGGGCTTTCCGGAGGCCTTTCCGGAGGGCTTTTCTTCATTTCCGGCGCTGCCGGAGCAGGCCGTGGCCAGGAGGATCGTCAGTGTCAGTATTCGTCGCATGGGGCGTTGTCTAACAGAAGCGGGATGGCCTTTCAAGGCACGCAGCAAAACGTATGTCATAAATACCACATTTATTCAGATTTTGCACGGCCGTGCACAATCTGTTTCCATCCGTTTCTTCGAGAATTCGGGAGCGGCAGGCGGGAAGGACCGGATGGTCGGGTGGACAGCCACGGTTGGGAGAGCCACTCGGCCCTGCTTGACGGACAGCATGGATGGCGCTAAAGTCCTTCATCCCGCCCGCACAAATTTCCAGACAACCGAAGGAAGAATGAATTCAGCACCCGGGTACAATTTTGTCAGGATACATTGCATATGTGGCATGTGCTGTGTCAGACCAGTCACGTCAGGGCACCGACGGTTTGTCCGGGTAAAAAGCTGTCACTTTTCCCGGGCATCGGGCACGTTCAAATAGACGTTTCATTTACAAGAGAGGTTTTCATGACACAGCAGCTGGTTCGCATTTTCATCCTCCTCTGGGCCGTCCTTCTGACCACGGCCTGCGATTCCGACTCCGGCGGCGCCCCGGACGGGGATTCCGATTCCGACGGCGACTCCGACTCCGACTCCGATTCGGACAGCGACACGGACGGCGATACCGACAGCGACGCCGACAGCGATTCGGACGGCGATACCGACTCCGATTCGGACAGCGACACGGACGGCGACACGGACACCACCGTTGTAATCGACACGGACACCTACACGAACATCGACGTGGACCCGGAAGGTGCCTACGTGTTCAAAAATGTGCGCACGGGCACCGGCGGTGGCTTCATCGTGAACGTGCTGTTCCACCCCGCGGAGGAAGACCTCATCTACGCGAAGACCGATATGGGAGGCGCCTACCGGTGGGTGCCGGAAACGAACAGCTGGAAGCAGCTCCTGTACTTTGTCGGCGCCGATGACTGGAACTGGACCGGCGTGGAGAGCATCGCCGTCGATCCGTCCAACCCGGACCGCCTGTACATCGCCGCGGGCACCTACACGAATGACTGGGCATCGACGAACGGCGTCATCTGGCGCTCCACAGATCGAGGGGCCAGCTTCCAGAAGACGAACATGCCCTTCAAGATGGGGGGCAACATGCCCGGCCGCGGCATG
>JAKQNG010000271.1 GCA_029565915.1 Deltaproteobacteria bacterium | reverse complement strand
GGCCAGCGGAATGAAGCAGACCGCGACGAAGATCTTGTCGGCGATGGGGTCGAGCAGCCCGCCGAGAACGGTGGGCCCTTCCTTTCGGGCCATGGCGCCGTCAAGCCAGTCGGTAACAGCAATGAGGATGATGAGGCCGATGGCAAAATAGAGGTGCGGCAGCCCCTGATACAACAGCCAGCCCGGCAGGGGCATCAGGACGATCCGCGCGATGGTCACCATGTTCGCCGTGATTTTCACGGCTTGATAAATGCATGATTCCGGACGTTTATCAAGAACTATGGGGTACGGAAGGACAGGGCGGCAGCGCGTGTTGCCCGGCGATTTTTGAGGTGGATTTTTCATTGCCGGCGGGTAGGCTCTGTCGGCCATGAGTACCCGCAGGCGCAAGCGCGTGAACACCGAAACGTTTACGCCGTCACCGCAATCGAACGAGGAGTTGATGCTCGCTCAGCAGCATACGGCGCTGGTCCGTGAGGTACTGGGTGCCATGCTGACGGCGGAGCGCCGGGAGACGATCTCGCGAGTGGTGGACAATCGCACCAACCGTCTGCACGTGGCAGCCGAAGGGGTGTTTGATCCGCACAACACGGCGGCGATTATCCGGTCTGCGGACGCGTTTGGTGTGCAGCACGTGCATATCATCGAAGGCGCCGCGAAATTTCATTCGTCCCGCTCGGTGACCCAGGGGGCCCACAAATGGGTGGATGTGCGGGTATACCGGGATTGCGCGGAATTTGTTGCCGCCATGCGCGCAGGCGGGATCCGTGTGCTGGTGGCAGCCATGCGCGGCGCGGTGGATGTAAAAGAAGTCACTTCCGCGGAACCCGCTGTCCTTGTGTTCGGCAATGAGTCCGACGGCATTTCGCCGCAGATGTTCGCGCTGGCCGACGGCGTATTCCGCATTCCCATGTACGGGTTCGTGGAGAGCTTCAATGTGTCCGTCGCTGCTTCTGTTGCCATGTCTGCCCTGCGTTCCGGCGGCGGCGGGGATCTGTCCCCTGCGCAGAAGGATGTGCTGACCGCCCGCTACTACCTGCGTTCGGTCCGTGCGGGTGCCGATATCGTCCGCCGGGCCCTCTCGTCCGGCCGTTGTTGAACGGGGCACGCCCGCTTCCGTGTGGTGGTTCAGTCAGCGGAGAGCCGGAATCCATTGATGAATCCCGGCGTTCGCCCTATATTCCGCACTGTTTTCAACGGATGTCGCCCGGGCGACGCGGAGGCAGGACTCTCATGATTTCGACAGCAGTCATTCCGGCGGCGGGACGGGGCGCGCGTCTCGATCGCCCCGGAACACCCAAGCCCCTCGTGGACGTGGACGGGCAGCCCATGCTGTTCCGGCTGGTCCGGCAGCTGCAGGCGGCCGGCGTCGGGCGGATGATCGTGGTTCTCGGCTACGACGCAGACCGGATTGAGCGGGAAATCCGCCTCCATCCCGATATCAGCGATGCCGTCACAACCGTTCGAGCCCCGGAATGGGAACATGGCCTCGCCCACTCCCTCCTGGCGGCGGTGCCCCTCCTGCACGAACCATTTCTCGTCCTCATGGCCGACCACGTGTTTGAAGACGCCACCATCAGGGAAGCCAGCCGCTGCGAGCTGGCGCCCCACACGGGCCGGATCTGGTACGCACCGGACCCGAACGGCGTTTTCGATCCGGACTCCGCCGTGAAAATCCGCATCCAGAACGGAACGGTACAGGAAATGGGACGCTCGATGACTGCGCCCTCCGGGATTGATGCCGGCCTGTTCGCGTTTCCAGCGGACGTTTTCGGTTCCGGGGAAAATCCACCCGTCGGACCCGAGCTGAGCGATGCCCTTTCCGCCTTTATCGCTGCGGGTCGCCTGCAGGCCGTTGCCCTCACAGCGCCCTTTGACGACGTGGATACGCCTTCCGCACTCGTCCAGTGCGAAATGCGCCTGCGCCGTCAGCGACGCCAGCAACGGATTTCCGTCCAGCAGGACAGCGGCGAAGACCCGCGCCTCACCGCGTTCGATTATGTCATCGACAAACCGCAGCATACCTGCATCACAGTGGGCCGGGGGTTTGTGGCCGATCCGTCCCGCATCCATCTCATCCCGCCATCCTCCGCCTCATCGCCCATCTTCGTATTCACGGACGAAACCGTGGCCGGGCTCTACGGACATCGTTTCCGCGATCGACTGGAATCCATGGGGTTCAACGCCAACCTGATCGTCCTGCCCGTGGGAGAAGAATCCAAATCCCTCACCAATTACGCCTATCTCGTGGAGCGGGTGCTCCGCAAGGGCGTGGACGAACAGTCGGTCTTCATTTCCCTGGGGGGCGGCGTCGTGTGCAACGTGTGCGGCTTCATCGCCTCCACCATTTACCGGGGGCTGAATCTCATCCACCTGCCCACCACGCTGATGGCCCAGTGCGATGCGGCGGTGAGCCATAAACAGGGCATCAACGGCTACCAGGGAAAAAACATGGTGGGCACCTACTACAGCCCGAAGCTCGTGGCCATTGACGTGGAAACCCTCAATACGCTGCCCGATCGATTGCTGGCCGACGGCTTCGCCGAAATCATCAAACACGCGGTGGGGCAGGATCCCGACTACGTGAAGCTGCTGCTTGCGCACAACGGAACCCTGCGCGATCTCGACTTTGTCGAAGAAACCATCCGCCGCAACGTACAGTTGAAGTGCGACCTCGTCATGAACGACCCGAAGGAACTGGCCGAAGGGATGATCCTGCAGTACGGCCATACGGTGGGGCATCCGGTGGAACACCTCTCGGGCTATTCGCTCTATCACGGAGAGGCTGTAGCGGTGGGAATGGCCGTGGCCGCGCGGGTGTCGCGACTCATGGGCGGTTGCGATGCGGCGCTGGTGGAACTGCAGGACGAACTGAATCGGCATTTCTGCCTGCCGTCAAGGATTCCCCGGGGCATCCGGTCCGACGACATCCTGTCCACCATGCGCTTCAATAAGAAATTCCTTACAGAAGGAACGCGCATGGCCCTGCTGCGGGGCGTCGGCCGACTCTGGAGTGAAAACGGCGACTACGCGATTCCCGTCTCCGACCGGATCGTCCAAGAAGCGGTGAACGCCTGCATGGAGGACCAGCCATGAAAACCATCCTCATTACCGGCGCCGGCAGCGGCATCGGCGAACAGACGGCGCTTTCCCTCGCCGAAAAAGGTGTGCAGTTGATTCTCTGCGGTCGTCGGGCCGATCGGTTGGCGGATTGCGCGGCGGCCTGCAGCGCCCGAGGGGCCGACGTCCGTGTGGTTGCCGTGGATGTGCGGGACCGGACCGCCATGTGTGAAGCCCTGTCGGCGTTTCCGCACATTTCCGGTATCGTGGCCAGTTCCGGCATCTGCGCCCGCACAGAACTGCACAGGGACGACAGCGACGCCACATTTGACGACGTCATGCTCACCAACGTCCAGGGTGTGTGGAATACGTTTCGCGCGGTACACGATCGGTTGGAGGACGGTGCGCGCTGTGTGGTGGTTTCGTCGGGTCTCGGCAAGCTGGCCCGTCCCGGCTACGCGGCCTACACGGCGTCCAAGCACGCGGTACTGGGAATCATGAAATGCCTCGCCCTGGAGCTGGCCCCGCGGGGGATCCGGGTCAACGCGGTCTGCCCGGGGTGGGTGGACACGGAAATGGCCATGGCCGATCTGGATTACTCGGCGGCGGAACACGGAACAACCCGCGCCGTGGAATTCGCGTCCGCAGTGGCGGCGATTCCCATGAAGCGCTTTGTCAAACCCGGCGAAGTGGCCCAGCTCATTGTCTGGCTGATGTCCGATGCGTCAGCGGCCATCACGGCCCAGAGCTGGAACATTTCCTGTGGAGAATTCTTTGTCTGACCGACATCCCGGACGCGACGCGATATCGTGCCTCTGCGCGGGCCACATGACCCACGATGTGTACGGCGAGCGCATCCTTGTGGGCGGTTCTTCCTTCTACGCGTCAAAAATCCTTCAGGCTCTGGGCGCGTCTGTTTCCGTGGCCACGGCGACAGGTCCCGATTTCCGTGGCGCGGACGAGTTGACCGGCATCCGCGTTTTCTGCACGCCGTCGACGGTCACCACCGCCTTCGAGAACACTTACCCGGAGGGCCGGGATCGGCTGATGCTGGTGGATCACCCGGCGTCTCCCGTCCGGGTGGATTGTCTGCCCGCAGAGGAGCGGCATCCCGATGTGCTGTTTCTGTGCCCGGTTGCGGGGGAAGTGGATCTGGATGAGTGGGTGGCGGAGGTCCGGCCGGGCATCTGTGCGGCTGGGCTGCAGGGATTCCTGAAAACCGTGGGTGCGCCCTGGCCGGTGGACGACACGGTGCATCTGGCTGAACCCCATGTCCTGACAGGACGGCTTATTGCCCGGGACAGCGCGTCCCTGTCAGAACTGGATGCGGTTTTTCTCAGCGTGGAGGATCTGCGGGTGGCCGGAAAACCCGAAATCCTCGACGAATTGAAACGACGGGTGGCCTGGGTCGCCCTGACAGACGGGGTGAATGGCGCAACGGTTTTTCTGAAGAATGAAGATCGCGCCTTTCACGTGGGCATCCGGAAGGCAGCCGCCGTCGACCCGACCGGCGCCGGAGATGCGTTCGCGTCCGCCTGTCTGTTCGGACTTGCCTCCGGCATGCGGGCAGAGGACGCGGCCCGTCTCGGTGCTGCCACCGCTTCACTGATTGTCGAGATGCCCGGCGCACGGGCAGCGGACAACCTCGGCGCCGCCTTCGATTTGATGATGGCCATTCCGGTTCGGCCCGTTCCATATCTTCCACATCGCTCCCGGTGATGATTTTCTGGTACTGGACGGCAGTGGTCGGGTCGGATACAAAGCGGGGCCATGGCACTTCGTTCACCATCGACATCATCCGGACAACCGGCATCGCCTTCTGGCGAACTGCGCATTTCGCTGCTGTTGACCTGCATCACGGTGGTCGGACTGGATCTGGCGTTTGATGCATCGCCCTGGATTCTGGCCGTCGTCGGAGTTGCCATCGGCATTCCATTCGCGCTGATGCGCAATCGTTCGTTGGTTATCGCCCTGCTGGTGCGATGGAAGACGCCGTGGCTGCCGGTTGCGCCATTCCTGTCCCTTGCCGTCTGGGCATTGCTCGATGTGGGCATTCAGACGGCGTCAGAGCTGACCATGCGGGAAGGCGGTTTTTCGGCGGCCGATCCACCGCTGCTCTTTTCCTGGCTGCTGGCACTCCGCGCCCATTTTGACGGAATCCATCCCGTGATGGCCGGCATCTCCGGTGGCCTGCTGCTCGGCATCGGAGAAGAAGTGTTCTGGCGGGGATTCGTGATGACCCGCCTGATGGTGCCCCTCGGCCACGGAGGTGCGGCGGCGGCGAGCGCGGTGCTTTTTGGTTTTTACTACTATCTCGTCCTCGGCCCGCTGGCCGCCCTGTGGGCCCTCTTTTTTGGTCTGATGGCTTCGCTGGTGACGTTGCGCGCGAAGTCGCTCCTTCCCGCCGTTGCGGCCCACGTGTGCTTCCTCATTCTCGCCCTCTGGCTCCAGCCGGATGTAAATGCGCTAATTCCGTAGAATATCCAGCACCGGGCTGTTCGGGTCGATCTGCTTGACGTGGTTCTTGAGTGCGGATGTCACGATGAAGCTGTTGACCGAGTCGTCGTAGAGGGTGAACTTGCGCGCCATGGCTTCCTCCGGAATGGACCATGCCTGCGGCAGTCCGAACTTGCTGTCCGGATGGGCGATCATCGAAAAGACAAGGGCGTCCGCCTCCCCTGACGGAGGAATCAGGGCCAGCTGGATTTCCACGGAGCGGGTCGCTTCCTGCTTTTTCCCGGTCACCGTCTGCGCGGTTCCCACCCGGGCGGACAGTCGCAACCGGTCCATGTCCGCAAACGAGATTTCTTCTGTTCCCCGGCGCAGGGCAAAGGCCCCGTTTTCAATCCGCAGGGTTTCGTCGCCCCGCTTGACGCGCACTTCGTTGTTCCGCTGATCCTTGAATGTTTCCACGAACGCGATCAACGCCGCGGCGGCGTCCCGCTGGCCCTCGTCCTTCAGCCGGTAGGGTGTGAAGCGCAGGCCGTCCCTGCGGGCCATCCGGAAGAACCCCCGCAGGGAATGGGCTTCACCGGACGCCTTCATGGGAAGCGCCATGGGCGTGTGACCGATGATGTCGATCCGGGTCCAGTCCTCGCTGCCCCGGTTCTGCTCCAGTCGCAGCAGGAACTGGCGGTCCGGTTTGGAGAGGATCAGCACCGCCCGGTGCGGTTTTGAAAAATCCACGGATTCGTGCCGTTGATCGATGGGGTCGAAAATCCGCAGCGTGTGTTCTGCCCAGGATGCCCGGACGAGTCGCTTTTCCCTGGCCGTCGGCCTGGCGAAGAGCCACCACATGAGGGGAATTGACACCAGCGGAGCGATGAGGAATCCGGCACCGAATCCATACCAGTCACCCCACGCGAGTCGCCCGGCCGCGCCGATGCCCGTCCAGACGAGCAGCCAGGTGCCGATGGAAAAGGCCGCGGCCTTTGCTTCGATGCTGGCCCTGTCCATCCTCTGCAGTTGTGCAGTGTCCACCGTGCGTGTCCTTCCGCAAGGGCGATACTGTTACCGGGTTGAAATATCAATACCATTATTCGGTGGGAATCCGCATGAAACGGCTCCGGTGCCGGGAGTACAATGGCGGCGTCTCCCGACACCGGATTTTCCACCCACGGGAGGGAAGGTGGAAACTGAACAGGAAACAATTATTGATTACCACACATTTGTATGGTAGTCAATTTGTGGCATCGAATTTTTTCGATTTTTTGAAAGGAGAGTGGACAATGGCGCCGAAGACGCCCGCAGGACAGACCCGGAACCAGGTGTTCCGATTCGTTCGTGATCGATTGATGCAGGGGGTTCCGCCAACGGTCCGGGAGGTGCAGGAAGCCTTCCGCTTCAAGTCTGTGCAGACCGCCCGGGAACACCTCGAAAAGCTGGTATCCGAAGGCAGGCTGGGCAAGCGCGATGGCGTATCCCGGGGCTATCACCTGCCGGACGAGGCGGACATTCCAACCCGGTTTGCCGTGCCGGTGCTGGGCCGGGTGCAGGCGGGGGCACTGACCGAGGCCATTGCCCATCCCGACGGCTACATCGGCGTCGACGGCCGCTCGGGAGCAGAGGAGCTGTTTGCCCTGAAGGTGGTGGGCTTCAGCATGGTCAACGCGGGAATCCTTCCCGGAGACATGGTGGTGGTCCGACGGCAGGCTTCGGCGACCAGCGGCGATATCGTGGTGGCCATGGTGGACGGAGAGGCCACGGTAAAGCGATTGCGGATGGTCCGCGGCAGACCCCAGCTCCATCCGGAAAACGACGACTTTGCGCCCATTGTTCCGCAGGCGGGCGAAGAACTGCTGCTGCTCGGAAAGGTGGTCGAGGTGCGACGCCGGCTCGATTGAACGCGTTGCTTCAGCGCGGCAACGGCGCGCGATAGAAGACCTGATCTCCCTGCGGGTCGGCGAATGCCAGCCCCTCTTTCATCAACCGTTCGAGGATATCTGTTGCTTCCTGCCGGGACAATCCGTGGCTTGCGCAGAGATCGGCAACAGTGGACGGTCGTCGGCCGAGGGTTTCGCGGACGGAGCGATCCGCGTCCCGCAGTCGAGTGGCACTGTCCAGGGTGGCCGGTTTTCTGGCGAAGGTCGCGATGGGAACCGCGCGGGGACCGAAAATCTGCCGGGCAAGGGCCAGGGTTTCTTCGGTGGAGGGCAGGGCACCCCGTTCGGGAACCGGTGGCCGCACCGGCGTGTTCAGGTCGATCTGATCGCAGCGGAGCGTGTGTACGATTTCGTTGATTTTTCGCAGGCTTTCTTCGCTATCGTTCACATCTCGGATTAACATTATTTCAAGCCGGACCGTACCGGGATGGGCGTGCGTCACCCGCCGCAGGGCATCCACCACCGCATCGAATCGGATTCCCTCCGCCGGACGATTTACCCGGATGAAGGTTTCCTCATCGCCCGCATCCAGGGACGGCGCCAGGATGTCCGCCTTGAGAGAAGCGGCCGCGCAGTCGGGGTCCGTGAGCAGGATGCCGTTGGTAATGAGCAGCACGGGTGCCGCGCTGAGTTTCTTCAACTCGTCGATCAGTTCACCCAGCGAACGATAGAGGCCGGGCTCGCCGCTGCCCGCGAGGGTGATGACATCCGGCGCCGGTCCGTCGGCCAGTGCTTCCTTCACATCGGCAATGATGTCCGCGATGGGATAGAAATCCCTTCGTTCCGTGGACAGGCAGTCCGTCGGACCCAGCTGACAGTAGATACAGTCGAGGGGACAGGTTTTGTGGGGCAGGATGTCCACTCCCAGGGACAGGCCGAATCTCCGCGACGGTACCGGGCCGTAGACACGCATGGGGCGCTTTTATCGAAAAAGGCGTTTTCATACCAGAGCGAAACGCTAGAGTCCCCCCATGGACGACCGGGAATCCTTGACGTTTCGACCGCTGCGTTTCTGGCACGGACTGCAGGGGCTCGCCCTGTCCATGGTCCTGCTGGTGGCATCGGCCCTGGCCCTGTCCCTGTTGATTCCGGAACAGGTGGCCGCGGACCTCCGCCGGTGGGATGTCATCGCCCTTCAGCTCCTGGCCGTTCAGGTGTGCTTTACCGCTGCAGCCGTCATTGTGCTGCGGACACGGCGCGTGCCCCTCCGCACGGAAGGCCTGTGGACGACGGCCCGACCGGTTGTTGTCATTCCAGCCGCACTGGGCGTGCTGCCGGCAGGTATCTTATGTGATCAGGCGGTGAGTGTGCTCCACGGGCTGAACCCGACCCTGTTTTCCACCCAGAGTCTGGGGGACATGGCCGCGCGCATTTCCGTCGCGTCCCCATCCGGCTTCATCGCCCTGTGTGCGGTCATTGCGATGACCCCCGCCATCGGCGAAGAGCTCCTGTTCCGCGGGCTTGTGCTGCGCAGTTTCCAAGCGGACATGCCCGGATACTTTGCCGTCATCTATTCTTCGATTCTCTTTGGCGCCGTGCACATGGACTGGGCCCAGGGAACCTCGGCGGCCCTGCTGGGAATCTATCTTGCCTTTGCGGCGATGATGACCGGCAGCCTGCTGTCCGCGGCCATTGCCCATGCGTTGAACAATCTGGCCTGGTGCCTGTTTGCGCGATTTGACGCGGACAGTGTCCAGCGGGTGGTTGCCACGGGATGGGATCCCCTGGTGGTGGCGGTGGCCGGCGTCCTGACCGCCGCAGCGGTGGTCGGTGTATTGTTCCTGCGCAGGAAGTCGGATTATTCGTCGTAGAACATGGCGGCCCGGGATTTCATGAAATCCTGAATCGCCTTTTTGTCTGACGCCATGAGCTGGGTGAATTTCACGCCCATGCCGGGCGGGGTTTCCGGGGTGGTGGGATTGTACTCCCGGACGAACTGGACAATGCCCTTGGCGGACACCGCGCGGTCGCCGGGGAGCTTGAAGTTGACCACCACTTCGGTGCCCCGGGGACGGGGTTCGAAGGTGGCAACGAAAATGCCGCCTTCGTCGATGTCCTCGGAAAAACCGGTGAAGAACTGGTGATCCGTGTTCATGGACAGCATGGTGTTGACGTTGACCGCGGCCACGTCCCGGTTGGCGGCCGGGGGCCTCGAAAAGCGGGCCGCCTTTTCTTTGGCCTGCTGCACTGCCGGATGGAGGGACTTGAGGGACCGGGCGATGGCGCCGGCAGCGATGCCCACGGCCGGTGTGTCCGTATCCAGATCCTGCAGGATTTTCAGGGCCTGGGCCAGGGAGTCCATGGCCTTGCGCAGCATGTCGATACAGGCGGCGGAATCCGCCGGCAGGGAGGCGGCGGGAAACAGCTTCTTCTGGGCGGCCGCGAGATGGACCACCAGCTTGCCCAGGGTTTCTTCCAGGGCGGGGTCATTCTGACAGGCCTCCAGCGCGGACATGATGTGCGCGCGTGCTTCTTCTGCGGGATGTGTCATGGCGCAATCATAGCTTTCATGGTGTAAAATTTCCAAATTAGATAGAAAAAATAATAGGATTCGTTTCAAAATGTCAAACCGTCCCGCGGGAATCATCCCTGATTGCGCGGGCAGGTTGTTCGTTAGTTGATTCAGTTATGGGGAAATCAGGAGGAACCATGCGGTATCCGGTTCTGGAACGGGACGAAAAGCTGTCGCAGCAGAGACGGGAATTCTTTGATCAGGTGGCGCCCCAGCACGAGAAGCCGGGCCCTTTCAAACGCTACTACAATGCCCGGCTGAAAAAGATCGTCGGCTTCAACATTCCGCCCGGTTCCAGTGTGCTGGAACTCGGCTGCGGCACGGGGGACCTGCTGGCGTCCCTGCTGCCGGCCAGAGGCGTGGGGGTCGATTTCAGCGCGGAGATTCTCAAGCTGGCCAGGGAGCGCCATCCGGAGCTGGAATTCATCGAGGCCGACGTTCACATGCTGGAGTTGAACGAAACGTTCGACTACGTGCTGCTGTCCAATCTCATCGGCGATCTCGTCGATGTGCAGCGGGTGCTGGTCCGGCTGGAGTCGGTCTGCACGGAGCGGACCCGGATTATCGTGACGGATTTCAATTATCTGTGGTCGCCGCTGGTCAAGCTGGCGGAGAAGCTGGGCATCAAGCCCCGGCAGCGGGAGCAGAACTGGCTGGAGCTGCAGGACCTGAAAAACCTGATGGCCCTGTCCGGGCTGGAGACCGTGAAAACCGGACGGGACATGATCTGCCCGGTGAACATTCCGCTCCTGTCGCCCCTGCTCAACGATTTTGTGGGATCCTTTCCTGTGTTTTCGCGGATGGCGGTGAATTCCCTCGTCGTGGCGAGGCCCGTGCGCAAGCGGGAAAAGCGCGATTATCGCGTTTCCGTGATCGTGGCCTGCAAGGACGAGAAGGGCAACATCGAGGAGATCTTCCGGACCGTGCCGAAGATGGGCAGAGGGACCGAGCTGATCTTCGTGGACGGTCATTCCACGGACGGAACGGTGGCCGAAATCGAGCGGTGCATCGCCGATCTGCAGCGGCTCAATCCGGCCCTCGACAGCGCCCGGGTGATGGTGCAGCCCGGCAAGGGGAAGGGCGACGCGGTCCGCATGGGCTTCGACGCGGCGACGGGGGATGTGCTGATGATTCTGGATGCGGATATCACCGTGCGATCCGAAGAACTGCCCAAGTTCTATGAAGCGCTGGTCGGCGGGCGCGGTGAATTCATCAACGGTACGCGGCTGGTGTATCCCATGGAGTCCGAGGCCATGCGCTTTCTCAACATGCTGGGAAACCACTTTTTCGGATGGACCTTTTCGTGGTTGCTCGATCAGCGGCTGACGGACACCCTGTGCGGCACCAAGGTGCTGTTCAAACGGGACTATGAGGCCATCCAGGCGGGGCGCGCGTTCTTCGGCGATTTCGACCCCTTCGGCGATTTCGACCTGCTCTTCGGCGCGGCCAAACTGAACCTGCGGATCTGCGAGGTTCCCATCCGCTATCGCAACCGCGAATACGGCGACATCAAGATCGATCGATTCCGCCATGGCCTGCTGCTGCTGAAGATGTCCGCGCTCGCCTATCGTCGATTCAAGCTCTACCGGGGTGTGTGAGCCGCGGTTTTTGTGCTTCCGCGCACCGGCTGCTTTGTGTAAACTTTCATCACTGATTGAATTCATCCACCACGGAGGAGTGTCCAGATGACCAACATCCGCAGATCTTTCTGCCTGTCCGCAAAAGGATGGGCCGTTCTGGCCGTATCCTTGCTGCTGCTGGCCCCGGCCCTTGCGCAGGCGCGGGCGGGCACCCATTCCTGGGCGGTGTCCACCTGGGATACGACCCGATCCTCTGTTGTCGTTACCTATGCGCACGGGTTCATCCTCGAAGGCGGCAGCGTGAACACGGCGGGCTACAACGCCAACTTCACGTCCACCACCGGACGGCTGTCCGCCCAGTTCGGACTGCACTACGTGGGGCTGCACCCCGATGTGATCGGTGCGATGCACGGCATCGCCGGATCGGCGGTGGCGGTGTACGGGATCCCGATCGGGACGCGTTTTGACAACGGCATGCCCAGGGCCGCATTCACCTTCTTTGGTGGTTCCGTTCCCACTGCCGTCTTCAATGGAAAAAGCAACTATATCACCATTCCCATCAACCTGGGCTTCGGTATCGAAGTAAATCCCATCAAATGGTTGAGCATTACGCCCTGGTTCGAGTTTGCACCCAGCTTCAATCTGGATACGGCCATCTACTATGATCGCTTTCAAAGCTATTTTGAGAACATTCAGGACACAGAAGGGGTGGAAGTCATCTATAATCCGGACGGTACCGTGCAGAACGTGGAGCTGTCACCCTCCCTCATGGACGACGTGCTGAACGAGGCAGTGGATCTGGAATTCTCGTTTGCCCTGAGAATGCGCGGTGGACTGTCGCTGGTGGCGAATCTCGGAGACAAAGTCGACTTGATCGTGAATGGAGCGGTTGCCCAGCTTGGCGAGGAGTTTGATGCAAAACCGACCATGTTCATCGGCGGAGCCCTGGCGTTTGCATGGGACGACGCACCCGAGAGCATCCTTCCCGAAGAACGGCGACTGAAGAACCTTTCCTGCTCCAGCGTGGAAAAGAAGTTCGAGACCTGCGCGGCGTATCAGCAGCTGATCGAAGAGATCCGCAAGGAAGAACGAGCCCGCCTGGAAGAGGAAATGGCCAGCGGCGTGGAAGAAGTGACGCCGACACCCCTGCCGGAAAACGTGGAAGGTCCGCCGGAGCCCCAGACGGCACCGGAAGGGAAACCCCTGTCGCCGACGGCCGTGGGCGTGCCGGCCCCGGTCGCTCCCGCTGCACCGGCAGCACCTGCATCGCCGGATGCACCGGCTTCAGATGCCGCTTCCTCCCCGGTTCCCGCCGCGCCGTCCCTGTCCGAGCCCTTGAAGAAATAGCCCGTTCGTTTTCATATTCGTGAAAAAATGCCGTATTGCTCCTGATTGTCAGGACAATTCTGCGCGAAGGGATGAACACCTGCCCCGGATTCTTGCCTCATGATCACTGATATACAAAATAGGAACGGATTCCGGCTCGCCTGGAGCCGGGAGGATTGTTAACCCTTCTGCCGTTTACTGGAGGACCGATGAAAACGAATCTATTTATTTTCACCCTGCTCATGTGCCTGGCTGCTGCCTGCTCCGGGGGAACCGGAGCCCCCGCAGAAACCGACAGCGATTCGGACTCTGACAGCGATTCGGACTCTGACAGCGATTCGGACTCGGATAGCGATTCGGACTCGGACAGCGATTCGGACTCGGACAGTGATTCGGACTCGGACAGCGATACCGACACGGATACGGACACGGATACCGACATCGACACCGATACGGATACCGACACCGATACGGATACCGACACCGATACGGATA
>JAKQNG010000215.1 GCA_029565915.1 Deltaproteobacteria bacterium | reverse complement strand
TGCTGGCGGACAACGCGGCTCTCGCCCGGATTTGACGAGGGGTTCCGCGATCTGCATGGGGCGGGCGCGGATACGAAAAAGAAAAAACGAAGCCCCGCCGGCACTGACCGACGGGGCGCAACAATAGGAGCGAGCTGTATGGATAGTAATCATTCCGGCGCGGGAAATCAATCACGCCGACACGAAAATCTCACAGGACTTTTCACGGAATTTCAGAGCGGGATCTGTCCTGCATGTGGATTTCAATTCAATGGCCGGCTTCATGTGCGGGGCGACTACCGCTGGCAATGCACCTGTGGACGTACCGGAGACTTAAACGAACTGGGCGCGATCTACAGGCGCGCACTGCGGGAGAAACGCAAGGGCGAGCCGCATCCGCCGATGAGCACAACCGGCAGCATCGGCGCGGAATTTATTCGAATCGCTGAAACGGCCCGCCTGGCCGCAGAGCGGCGGGAGCGCATCGAGGCCGCTAAGATTGCCGTCCGCGAAATACTTGCAGAACAGCAGGCGAAGGACGCGGATGGACAAGGAGGCCAGTCATGAGCTCGGTCGAACCATCGAAGCTGGAAACCCAGCAATGGCAAGGTATGAACCCGCCTCCGGGCGGCTGGCGGCGGAAAGTTGACATCACTGATTACGCCGTCGCCCACGGATGGCAACACTGGCCGACCGATCACGAATTTTACACATGGGCGCGTGAGCAAATGGGCGAAGACTTCATTGACCCGCGTTCACCCGACACTGGAACCACGCCCGACGACGACCCGCACGACATCCACGAACCGGCACCGGCGAGGCCGGCGGCGACGGCGACCATCGAGGCGGCGGACGAAAAATTTCCAACCCTGACCGACAGCGGCAACGGCGAGCGCCTCGCCCGGCGACACCGGAACCGGGCGTTGTATTGCGAGGGTTCCGGCTGGCACGTCTGGACGGGCCGCAGGTGGAAACACGATCCGGAGGCGCACCGGGTGCGACGGTTGGCAACAGATACCGCGCGACGGATCGCCGACGAAGTAGGACACCCGGCAGGCGACAAAGCGCTGTACTCGTGGGCGGCGCGGTCACTTTCGAAGACCGCGAAAGATCATATGATCACGGAAGCCGCGCCCCTGCTGTTGGTGCCCGGCGACAAGTTGGACCAGCACCCCGATCTGCTGAATTGCCGGAATGGTGTGGTGGATCTGCGAACCGGAAAATTGCGACCGCATGATCCGGCCCTGCATATGACCCGTATCAGCCCGGCGAACTATGATCCGTCTGCGACGTGTCCACGGTGGGAACGGTTCATCGAGGAGGTGATTCCTGACGATGCCGTGCGGGATTTCGTTCAGTGCGCCGTGGGCTACAGCTTGACGGGCGCGACGTCTGAGCAATGTTTTTTCTTTTTGCACGGCGGCGGTCGGAACGGGAAATCAGTTTTCGTGGACGTGATCCGGGCGATGCTTGGCGACTACTCGACAACGCTGTCTGAAGGATTTCTTCTTCGAGGCCAGGAGGCGCACAAAAAAGAAGAGGCATCCGTCGCGCTGGTAGGCGTGCGCATGGCGACGGCATCGGAAGCCGGCGAGGGCCGAGGCTTTGATGAGCCTCACATTAAACGTCTGACCGGCGGGGACACCGTGACGGGCCGCATGTTGCGGCATCACAAATTCGACTTTCGACCGCAGGCAAAGATCTGGATCGCCGCGAATCATAAGCCTACCGTGAGGGGAACCGACCTTGGAATCTGGCGCCGATTTCGGATGATTCCCTTCGAGGTTCAGATTCCGGAATCGCAGGTGGACAAGGGTCTTGGAGTCAAACTCCGGGGCGAGCTGGATGGGATCATGGCATGGGCCGTCAAGGGTGCCGTCCGATGGTTCGCGGAAGGGTTGCAGTCGCCGGCGGCGGTCGATTGCGCCGTTGACGCGTACAAGGGGGAATCGGATATTGTCGGCCGATGGTTGGAGGAAAAATGCGATCTCACCGATCCGAATCGGACCACCCCGACGGACGTGCTGTATTCCAACTTTGGGGTGTGGGCACGGGACGCCGGCGAGCGGTGGATTCCAAACAAGCTGCAATTTGCCCGACGGCTCGGGGAGCACGGGGTAGGGGTCAAGCACACGCGGAACGGAAGCCTCCGGACGGGCGTAGGGTTGCTACCCCTACAAGTGAGTCTCCCGGGAGGCTCACAACCCTTCACGGGATTTCCCAATGATTCCGGATATTAAGAACATCGGGTTTTGTAACGTGATGGTATATATACCCTTTTTCCAGTAGATCCCATAGAGAGAGAGTTTGAGAGATAATAGGGAAACGCCCTTGAGCCTTCACAAGCCTTCACAAGCGGCACCCGATAGGCTTCATGTGGTTACAGTAAAAGTGAAATCCCCTTCCATCGGCGATTCCGGGGGCCGGCCCGGGACAGGGGCACCGTCGAGGAGGAGGCCAGCCGGTCCATCCCGGACACCCCGGCCCCATGGCCGGCCCGGGCGACTGGTGGGCATCCTCGAAAGGATGACGTACCATCCGCCCACGCGCGCGATACGTCCACGCGCCCGGGCGTGCGGATCGTTCCACGCGCCTGCGAAGATCGCGTGATCAATACATGGGCACTTTCCAGCTCCGCCGGCGACCTGTAAACACCCGATTCCAGTGTTTACATATCAATTTCAGTGGGACTGTACGAGGATCGGGGGGCGCAGACAAACACGGCAATTCCCGTGGTCCCTTGCACAGTACCTTGCGAAATTTTGACAGGGGGGTGTCGGGGTGCCGGGGCTACTTCCGGATCGCCCGTCCGGGGCCCGGATTGCCTTCCGCGTGCTGATAGCACCTGGCCGGCGTATGTCCATGAACCACCACGGCGGCGATGATGAACACCTTCACCCGGCGGCGTGACTGGACGGCGAAGGCTTCAACGGTGTGCGGTGTGTTCATGGGGCAGGTCTATCGAAGCCGGCCGGCGCTGTCTATCATTGTCATACCTCGGTGACGATGATGCCCTGCCAGTATGGCAGCGCGTCCGCTTCAACAGGGCAGTGGACCGTCTCCTGCCCAGCCGGATCATCGAGGGCAACATAGCGGTTGTCCCCTTCGGTGACGACGGTGCGGGGAACCAGCGTTCCCTCGGTGACGCGGCGGCGGGCAGAGGCTTCGGTAATGATCTTCTGACTCATGGTGTGACTCCAGTCTCCGGGGCCATGCCCCGGTGTGAATCCGGCACATGCCGGACGGTGGTACAGATGGGGATGGGTGGCCCGGGAAAGTGGCCGGTGAATTGCTGCTGAGTGTCTACACAGTGTCTACACGGGGATTTTCCGATTGTGCGGGTTACGTTGAACAGGCGGTTCAAACCCGCTTCATTACTGGCGCACCCTGGCTGACTCGAACAGCCGACCCCCGGTTTAGGAAACCGATGCTCTATCCTGCTGAGCTAAGGGTGCAGAACGTGGCGTTATTAGCGCAACCACCGCTGTTTGGCAAGGAGGAGAACGCCGTCGGGTCAGCCGGCCTGGAGGGCAACACCGAGTTTCTTGCGCAGCGCAAAGTAGTCGTCCGAAACAACAAAGAGGGACAGCTCGCGGATGCGCTCCGCCCGTTCCTTCTCGTCCTGGGCCTGCCCGTCGATGATGCGCCGGCCGATGGCAATGTCGCCGCACAGGATGAGGCCCACGCGATCGCCCGTGTAATCGATGGCCCGGGCCCAGCGCTTCAGGTCCACGTTGGCGCCGTGGGACAGGAATGACTGCACATATCCCTGCAGCTTCTCGTTGTCACCCGGTTGCATGGCCGCGCGGATGGGCTGCAGCTTCTCCGTTACCGGCCCCATCAGGTTTCCGGGCACCGGCAGCTGGGGTGCAAAGATTTTCACGGCGGCGAGCAGCCACGCGGACAGCTCGGTTCCCGACTTCAGCACCTTCTTTGCAAAGAGCCCCGGACGCATCAGCGTCAGCTCCTGACCCAGGCGGAACGCCAGGCCCAGATAGTCCTTCATTTCGGCGGCGTCACCTCCCGCGATCATGACCGGTGGGTTGGTTTCGACAATTCCAAATCCCTGCTGATGGGTCTGATAAAACAGCGGCATGGGCGTCGCGGCGGTGACCCCGAGACCGAAGTTCACCAGCTTGGAAAACTCCGCCGGATCCGTGCGGGGATCGACTGCCGCGCGGACATCCATGCCCACCGCCTGCAGGGGCTGACATTTCGCCGCCACGATGCCGCGGATAATCACCGTAAAAATGTTGGTGATGTCGATGTTCATGTCCTCGTGATAGAGCTGCTTCAACCAGTTGTCCTCGCCGATGGAATCGCTGATGGGTGGATACCCTTCGGGCAGATAGTCCCGATAGTATTGCCGCTCGTCCGGACTTGCCTGATTGAGCAGGGAAAGCAAAGAAGCAACACACCAGGCGCGATCCGGATCTTCGAGGGCAGAAAAAATCCGGTACAGCATGCGGAACGACTCCACCCGGGTGATGTTGGCCCGCAGCAACCGATGGTGCAGCGCGATCGCCTTCTCCGCGTGCCGCGTGTTCCACCCGTAGACCTCGGTCAGCTGCTCGTTCCACGCGGGGTTGTCCGGTTGCATCCGGGCCATGGTCTCCAGCAGCACGATGGCATCCGCCTCCCGATCCAGCTTGGTCATATACAGGTCGGCCAGGGGTTGGAACACGGCCAGCTTGTCTTCCACCGTCGTATCCTTGTTGAAGCCCGCAATCATGGTCTTGTACGCCTTCTCCAGGCCTTCCCAGTTCTTCTGCTCCTGCAGCACTTCGAGAAGCGCCTTCTCCGCATCCTTCAGACCGGGATCCTTTTCCAGCGCCTTGTTGAAATACTCCACGGCATTATCCAACTGCTTCAACTCCCGTCGGTAAATCTTGGCAATGCCCAGATAATACTTCGAGAGCTTGACAGGCTCGTCGTCGAGGGCGGCAATCTGCTGGAGGACCCCCACGAGCGACTTGAAATCCTTGGCTGCGGTGTACATCTTCATCAACTCGCCCAGCAGATCCCGGTTGCCCGGGTCCGACTGCAGTGCGTTCTTCAGCAGCGCGGCCGCACCTTCTGCATTGCGCAACTTTTCAAACATCAGGGTCGCCGTATTCTTCATGATGTCGAACCAGCGCTCATCCTTTGCACTGAGCGATTCCAGCACCTTCAGCCGCGCTTCCACGGCCCCCCGGTAGTCCTTGCGCGCCTCGTGCACGTCCGCCAGCAGGATCCGTGCCTCCACGTCGTCGGGTGCCATGACGGTCGCCTGTCGTGCCATCTTGGCCGCCTCGTCCAGATGACCGGCACCAAAAGCCGCTCGCCCTCGCTTGACGGAAATTTCCACCTTCTCGTCGTTGTCCATGTCCGGACACTCTTTGACATACTTGACCAGCTGTTCCTGGGCGAGTTCCCACTCCTCCATCTCCAGTGCCAGATCGCCCAACCGCTTCATGAGCGACGGCTCGCTGGCCAGCTCTGCCGCCTTCTTGAACAGCTCCAGCGCCTTTTCCTTCCGATCCACTTTCACATATGCCTCACCCGCGTGGGTGAACAGGTCAAGCTGGGCATCCCGGGACAGGGCTGCCGCAGAGGGAACCCAGCGCTCATAAATGGCAATCGCATCCTCGAATCGGGAGCGCTTGCGATAGATGCGGGACAATCGATCGCTGGCCTGCAGGTTGGAATGGTCGGCCTCCACCGCCCTCTCCAGATATTCCAGCGCCATGTCTTCGTCCTTGATGCTTTCCAGCGCAATGGTGCCGATGCGGCCGTACACCGCCGAACGCTTCTTGGAGCCTTCCACCAGTTCTACCTTCTGTTTCAGCAGCTCCACGGCGCCGGCATAGTCACCCTTCAGCACCATCAGGTCGGCCAGTTCCGACAGTACATCCTCGTTCTGCGGAGCCATGTCCCGCGCTTCGTTGAGGGTGGTTTCCGATGCCGCCAGATTGTGAAGCTTCTCCGACTGGAAGGCCGCCAGCTCGATCAGCAGACCCACCTTCTGTTCCGCATCCTTTTCTTCGTCGAGCATCTTGCGGTAGGTCGCTTCGGCGGCGGCGAATTCACCCAGCTCGATTTGAGACCGCACGATCTGCGCCAATGCCGAACCGCTGCCACCCAGGGCCGCCAGCTCATTAATCGCTTTTGTCGCCAGCTCCGCATCCTTCAGCTCTTCCTTGAAAATCTGCGCCCGTTCGGACAGCAGCTCCCGCCTCTCTTCTTCCCTGTCGGTCAGATCCGCCCGCCGCTTCAACACCTCGACCAGTTCGTCAAACAGCTTCTGTTTGCGCAGGTGCCGGGTCAGTGCCAGCAGCGCCCCACTGTTTTCATCATCCAGTTTGACAATGCTGCGATAGGCGTCGATGGCCAGATCGACATCCTTGAACTCTTCCTCATACATTTTTGCGAGTCGCTCGAGCAGGGCAATTTTCTGCTTGGCCGTAACCGCGATGGCGAGCTGGGACTCCAGCACCTCCCGCAGGCCGGCAAAGTTGTCGGTCATCGCGTAAATCCGTTCGAGGCCCTTCAGGGAGTCCAGATGGCCGCCATCGATATCCAGCGCTGCGCGGTAGTGGACCGCGGCATTCTTTACATCCTGCAGTCGCACCTCATAAATTTCCGCCAGGCGGAAATGCTCGCTCACCCGGTCGGGACCTTTTTCCATTGAAGTGACCGCACGTCCAAGAATCTCCACCAGATTGGCGTAATCGCCGATTTTTTCCAGGATACGGGTCAGCAGTGTGGCAGCCCTTGCACAGCCGGGATCATCTGCCAGAATTCCCGTAAGAATCCGCTTCGACTCGTTGACCTCGGACAGCCTCTCCCAATAAATCTGCGCCACTTCACACTGCAGGTCCCGACGGGTTTCCGGCAGGGATTCCGCCTCGGCCCGCTGGGCCAGCACCTGCGACAGTTCGATCCACTGCTGGGCACTGCGATAGATGACCGCCATCGCCTCCAGGGCATCCACGTCCGACGGATCCAGCGCCACCAGCTTCTGATAGCACTGCAGCGCGTAGGCGGCCTGATTCATGGCCTCGTACCATCGGCCGAGCTTTCCGTAAAGGAACCGGCAGAGGGCTGCGTTGCCGTTCTGTTCCGCCACCACGGCCGCGTTGGCCGCGATCTGCGCCAGCTCCGCCATGCGCCCGGATTTCTGCGCCAGCGTCTCCATCGAACGGATGATTGCTTCATCGCGATCGGTTCCGGTGAGACATGCCGCGTAGTAGTCGAACGCCTTGCTGAATTCTCCTGCCTCGCCTTCCAGCACTCCCGCGATCTGCAGCAGTACCTCCGCGCGGGCGACGGGATCCTGGGTCATCTCCGCGCGGGCACCGAGCATCTGCAGCACCGCATCGAAGTTCCGCTGTTTCCGGTACAGGGCGACACGGGCGTCAAACACGGCCATATCCGAGGGATCCGCCGCTGCGAGCTGCTCGTACAGGGCGATGGCCCGATCATAGTCCCGCACCTTGTTCGCCGCCATATCCGCCGCTGCGAGGGTCAGCCGCCAGGCCGCCGCGGGATCCGCGACAGAGGACGCGAGTTGCTCCAGCAGGGGCAGGATGGCGCCCCACGCATTGTATACCTCCGCAGCGTCCAGCAGGTCCGCCAGACAGGCCTCGCTGGTCGGATCCGCAAACAGCGACGCCAGCTGATCCTCCACGTCATCCCTGGTGCCGGTCTGGGCTGCCCGCACTGCGGCGTCCTCAATATCCTGTCTGGCCTCTTCCATCAGCCGGCGCAGTGTGGCGAAGTCCCTTGTCCGCGCCGTCACATCCCGGGACAGCAGTCCCGTCACGAGGGCTTTCAACCGGCGGGGCACACTGCCGTCCACCGCTTCTTCCAGAGTGACGGCCTGACCCCTGATGTGGCCAGCGGCCACGTCCACGGCCCGGCGGCCGGTGAACGCGGACTTTCCGGACAGGAGGAAGAACAGGCAGCAACCGAGGGAATACATTTCCGAGGCCAGCGTGGGCTCATCACCCCGCAGTACCTCCGGGGCCATGTACTGGGTCATCACGGGACAGCGGGTCCAGCCCGACGCCTCCTGGAATTTATCAAAGCCGATGCCGAGGACGGTCATTCCGGCCTGGGTGCTTTCGCCGTCCGCCAGCCAGAAATGGTCGGGGCGCAGGTCGCCGTGCAGGAACCCGGCGGAATCGAGCCTTTCGAGCATGTCCACCAGGGAACCGAAGACCACCAGCGCCTCGCTGAAGCCGAAGGGCGCCAGTTCGGTGAGACGACGACCGCCGGGAGTCCGGATGACCATCCAGGGGCGCCGGTCGCTCAGCACACCCGACGCGAGCACCTCCGGCAGAAAATCGATGCCCGACGACGCGAGCAGCCGATACTCCATGATGAAGCGCCTGGCCGCGCTGTCGTCCACCGCATGGGGTCCATTGACCAGGAGCAGCAGGCAGTTGCCGCCCGCCGCCTCGTCTTCGCATTCGTACAACCCATAGGCATCGTCACCGACAACGCGATCCTTCACCCGATACCCGGGTATTTCACTTCGATTGAACGTGCCCGCCGATGTGCCGGCATACACGTGCTTCAGTCGCGGATCCACCATGCCCTTCTTTTCCACCTGCACGATATCTGCCAGGGCCAGCGCCAGATTCTGATCGTCGCACCAGTCCACCAGTTGCCGGACGAAAACCGCCTTGTTCTCGTTGTACAGCGCCAGCTGATTCACATCGATGTCGAGATATTTTTCACAGAGGCTCTTCAGCGCCCCGGCAGAAAACAGTCTCTCCAGCTCGCCTTTCAGAATGTTCAAAGAAGGTTTCATGAATGTCTCCCGTGGGTATCTGCAGCGTTATACGGTTGGGAACCCTGCTGTAAAGTCCGCTGATTATAGGAAAATTTTATTGTCCCGCATACCAGTGATTTCCGGTTTTTCCGGAGTGAAAAATTACATCGTCACAGGCCGTCCTGGCTGCTCCCGCTCATGCGCCGGCGCAGTCGACTGAGGGGCTCACCGCCGAGCCTTCCGGACACGGACAACCACCGACGGGCCGCCTTCATCTCCACCCTTGTGCGGGACACGAAGGCGTCAAACAGGTTGAGGGCAAAATCCGACAGGCGACGCAGGTATCGAACCTGCTCAAAGAGCGTCCGATCCACTGGTTCTCCGGCCGCCAGCGCCCGGGAGAGCAACTCTTCCGCGTCGCGGATTTTCTGGATGGGCGCGGCGAATCGCGCGCGGGTGCGCTCTTTGAGAATCCGCTGAATCGCCTGCCACATGCTGTCTTCCACTTCGTACAGGAACCGCCGGTTTCCCGCCCCTCTGCGGCGGTGAATCACCTGCAGATCCACGAGTTCGCCGATGCCCATGCTGACCGCGCCGGTGGAGATGCCGGCCCGCTGACCGATGTCTTCGGCTGTCAAGGGCCCGTGCAGATACAGCTCAGCCCATACCCGCCCGGCGCTGGGGCGAAGGCCGGCCAGCTCGGCGAGTCCGGCCAGGGCATCCTTGATCAACGGAAGAGCGGAGACCTCATCGGCGGTGGGTTCATCCATGGCAGAACGGTCGCATCCTCCTGCCGCCCCTGTCAATGGCTCCCATGCCGACACCCTTTCCGTTCATCGAATCCCGTGAATCCTTTCATGGAATCCCGCTTGCCGACCGGCGGTCCCATCGGGATAATGAATCCGTCTCTGGCGTGTTCGTCACCGGGCCGTTCATATAACTCCGGTGTACCTGACCGCGGGGATCTGTGCCTTGTCGTGGTGCGCAGGCCGGTCACAGCGTATCGGAAGCCTGAAGCGACAATACGGAGCCCACCTTTTTTAAAGGACGCGGAGTTAACAACGCCAAAACGGAACGGCACGCCGGAGCGCTATTTGAATGGAACGGCCTTGAGAGAGGCCTTGCCGTCTTTCTCGTAGACATTGAACTTGACTGAGGGGCAACCGTAGCGCGCCTTCAGGGCATCGCGATTCTTCTTCAGCGTCACTTCAAACCGATCAAAGGTGAGGCCATCTGTCGACTCGCCGAGTTTCTGTTTGAGCGCCACGAATTCCTGATGAATCTGCTGGAAATACGCCTTCTCCTCCGCATCCGTCATTCCTCCAGCCGCTGCCGGAGGTGGCGGGGGGGGCGGGGCACCGGGCGCGACGGCGGGAACACCCATGGGTTTCTGGGGTTGCGTGGGCATGCGAGGTGCGCCCTGCGGCGGTGTGGGGCCGATTCGATTCGCACCGGTCCTGGGCCTGGCGTCCGGCGGGGGCGCTTCCATCGAAGGAGGCGCGGGAATATCATCGGCCACATCCGCCGAAAAACGGAAGGACGCGGAGGACAGCCGGACATTCTCCTGGGATCCGAGAATGGCATTCACGTTCTTGGCGCCCCCGGCACCGCCCACCGCTTCCCGAATCTTATAATCCATTACAGTATTGAAGCTCTTGGCGATCCGGCGAATGCTGCGCTTGAACTTGTAGACGTTCAGTTGATCCTTCACATCAGCTGTCTCCAGCGCCTTCACCGCCTGGTACAACCTGCTCAACGGCCGCTCGGCTTCCAGATAATTCCAGAACCATCCCAGCAGGAGAACCATCAGGGCCGCACCCACAATCAGCACGAAAGGCAGGTTGTGCACATCCTGGGTTCCCGCTTCTTCATAAATGGATGTGAGTGCAATGGGCTTGGCAATGGGCACCAGCACCACCCAGCCCACGTCATTCAAGGCCGCCTCCCCGCGCACTCTCGCATACAGGGCCAGAAAATCCTGTTCTTTCCCGTTGATGCGCACCACGTCACTGCGCCCCTTCTCCACATAGTTCTTCTGACTGCCGATGGTGGTGAGCGGACCGGATACTTCTGAATCCGGCGCCAGCACAAGCCCTTCCTCATCCGGTTTACCGATGGCGATCATCACCTGCCCCGCATAGAAACCAACTTGCGCGGACGTGGAAAAACGGCTGGCGAGCAGATCATTCACAATGACCGCATGGAGAACGGCGCCCACATAGCGGTTGTTTTCAATAACCGGCCGAGCGGCGATCAGATACACATCGCTCCCCAGTTTCCAGACATCGTCCCGCACATATCCGCGAAGCGCCGCATCGACGGTGGGCAGGCCGGCCAGGGAAAAATCGTTGGCCCGCCCTCTGGTTCCGGTCTGCACAATGACGGTGCCCTTCGTGTCCAGGGCCATCATGATGTCCGCCTTGTATTGCTTAAGACCGTCGTTCAGCCGGTTGAGCGCGGTGAGAAGCTTCGACCGCACTTCATCGCGCTTCTTTTCAGAGGCCCCCGCTTCGGTGACCAGTTGGCGGACTTCCGCATCCGCAGATACAGCCAGCAGCACATCCAGTCGCTTGCGCGCATACAGGGTGAACGCCACCTCCGCCTTGTCGTATTCGCCGTAAATGGCCTGCTCCGCATGTTCCTGCCGCTCCCGGTTGACCAGATCCTTCGCGAGCATGGAAACCGCGAACATCAGCGCGCATGCAATCACCAGTAACAACGTCCAGAAACGTGACAAAAACATGTGGCCCCTGTCAGATATCGCCGGGAATCATTCCTGTTTCCCGGGTTTGCTGTCCTCTTTTTTTTCGCCTGCCCCTTTTTCCCCGCCATCGTTCTTTTCTTCAACTTTCTCTTTCGCTTCTGCCGGAGACGCGGGCGTCGGACGCGTCAACTCCACCGCGATTTCCTGCCGACTGCCATCCACCTCCACCAGTTGATCGTGTATCCATCCGCCGTTGAAAAACACCTTCAGGTGGTATTTCCCGGGTGCCAGGTCGTCCACCTTGAACGCGCCGCTGTCATCCAGCTCCAGAATGCGGGTGGCCGGGAACACCACGATCCAGCCCTTCAGGCCCGGAAAGAGCATGCACTTCACTTCAAACACGCCGGCGCTGTAGAAATCGATGGGACGAAACGTGTTGGCGCTCTGCATCTGCGGCTTGAAATCGTGCTTGCCCGGCGAATACAGTTCGTGGTCAAACGGCGAGCGCATGATGAACTTGATGCGACTCTTGGGCCGGATGACAGTGACTGTCTTTTCCAGTCGACCGGTCAGCACATTGAGCGATTTCACCTCGTCTGCCGGCATGTCGCCCTGGCCGTCCTTCACCAGCACCACGCCGAAATCCGAGGCGGGGTTGACGGTGGGCGGCGCGATGGCCTTGACGCCGTTGGGCTCATT
Source organism: Deltaproteobacteria bacterium (assembly GCA_029565915.1). GTDB lineage: Bacteria > Myxococcota_A > Polyangia > JAAYKL01 > JAAYKL01 > JAKQNG01. The sequence goes on along the minus strand of JAKQNG010000215.1, from coordinate 10,380 downwards.
CCAGTAGCCCCGGGCACCTTCCGACTGCTGTTCCAGGGAATCCAGCTGCTCGATGAATTTCGCGGTAACCGTCACCTTGCCCACGATATCCGTTGCGCCGACCGGCAGGGACACGACCAGAAGGGCCGGAAAAAGAAAGAAAGATAATCTGCGCATCAGCCCGCTCCTGCGTTGGTTCCAGTGTCTGTTTCCACCGGGAAATTCAAAGGAACACCGCGGCGGAAATGACGTCGTTGTCACAGTGCCGCAGTGTAGTCTCATTGATTTCCTTTCTCAAGGGAAGTTTGACAGGATTCCCCGCTGTTCAGGAAGCGCCGGTGCAGCCACAGCCAGTCTGCGGGCCGATCACGGATCCACGCCTCCAGTCGCTGGTTGATGAGTACGCAAATGGCGTAATTATCCAGCAGGACGCCATCCCTGTCCCGCACCGGCAGCATCTCCTCGATGCGAACGTCGAATGTGCCGGGGCCTGTGCGGCAGATCCGGACCGGCAGCAACGGTGCGCCCGTATGGCGCGCCAACCGGGCGGCCGCCGTGGATGTCCATACGTCGCGCCCGAAGAACGGTACAAGCAGACCTCCCTCATCGGCGGCGGTGCGCTGATCCGCCACCAGACCGAGGACGCCACCGCCCCGGAGCCAGCGAAGCAACTGCCGGCCGCTCCGCTCGGACAGAATTTCCACGCCGAACTGACGGCGGGTCTTCATCCAGAACCGGTTCATTCCCCGGGCATGGAGATCCTTGCTGACAATCGCCAGCGGAATACCCGCGGCCGCCTGGGAACAGGCGAGCAAATCGAAATTGGCCAGATGGCCGGTGACCACAATCACCCCTTTGCCCTGCGCCGCAGCAGCCTCGTAGCGGTCAAATCCTTCCACCCGGACGCGCTCCAGGAGTTCCGCCGACGACATGCGCGACATCCGCATCAATTCCAGCACTCCTTCACCGGTGGAACGGAACGCCGCGGCAGCCATCGTACGATGCCGCTCCTTGTGTTCCGGAAAGGCGATCTGCAGATTCCCGTGCACAACCCGACGCCGGATGGGAACCAGATGGTACCACAGGGTTCCGAGGCGGGCGCCCAGCCGGGATGCGGACGCAAACGAACATCGTGCGAGAATCCCGCTGATCAGCTCCAGCAGGGGATTGGAAACACCGGACGGCACCCTGTCCCCCGCATCAGCCTCCATAGTTCCTGCGGAATCGATGGATGGAGACGTTCATCAGCAACCCCACGCCCAGCATGAAGGTCAGCACCGACGAACCACCATAGGAAAACAGCGGCAGCGTGATGCCCACGACCGGCATGATGCCCATCACCATTCCCAGATTGATCACCACGTGCCAGAAGAAAATGGAACCAATGCCGATAGCGAGCACCGAACCGAACCGATCCCGGGACTGGGACGCCACCTTCACGCACCACAGCACCAGAACGAGGTACAGGAATACCAGCAGCCCGGCGCCCAGGAATCCGTGTTCCTCGGCAAAGACCGCGAACGGAAAATCCGTCCGGCATTCCGGCAGAAAATGGTGGGGACCCGCGGTTCCCTGCAGATATCCCTTTCCGGTCACCCGTCCCGAGCCGATGGCGATCATGGACTGGCTCGCGTGCCAACCGGCACCCAGGCGATCCGCCTCCGGATCCATGAACAGGTTCCAGAAGGAGAGCACCCGTGTCTTCTGATAGTCGTGGAGCAGGTAGTTCCAACCGACAATGGCGATGATGGGAGCCGAGAGGGCGATGGCCAACGTCGAACGGATGGTCAGGCGCGTCAGCATCATGATGCTGAAAAACACAAGAAGACACAGGAGCGCTGTCCCCAGATCCGGTTCTTTCAGAATCAGCACCATCGCCAGAATCGTCATCGCCGCGGGAATCACCATGTCGTGCAGCCCGCGTCCGTCCAGCTTGGGATCGTGGTGGAGGAACCGGGCGAGGCCGATGACGAGAAATATCTTCATCAGCTCGGAGGGCTGGAGCCGGAAATCGCCCAGAGCGAACCAGCGGATGGAACCACCCACCTCCTTGCCGAACAGCAGCACCAGGATCAGCAGAAAGATGCCAAACCCGTAAACCGCATAACCGAAGCGCTCATAATGATGATAATCAATGATCGCCACGATGAAGGCACCGATGCCGCCGATGACCACCCAGTAAAGCTGGGTCAGGTAGAGCTCGGGAGACCCGGAGGCGATGCCGGTACTGTAGAGGTTGAGGATGCCGATGGTCGAAATGAGAAACACGAGCCCGAACAGGACCCAGTCAAAACCTTCTCCTCTGCCGCTGACAAGAGACTGAGACATGGACCTCCGGCTAGCGCCGGTGTGCGGATGCCGTGGCCGGCGATGAATCCTCCACCGGCAGGCGGACGGGAGCCGCTCCTTTTTCCGGTGTATCCGCGAGCAACGGGGCCTGCTGACGGGGTGCGATCTCCTCGAAATATCGTCGGGCCATTTCAATGCCCACGGGCGCTGCATGCTCACCACCGGCTCCGCCGTGTTCAATGAGAACCACCACCGCGATCTCCGGCTTTTCTACCGGAGCAATGGAGGCAAACCATGCGTGATCCCGGTTCCGATAGTAGTATTCCGCCAGACTGTCGCCCTTGCGCTGGGGCTGCTTCATCACCTGGGCCGTTCCCGTCTTCCCGGCGATGGAAACGGATTCGTCCCGGACCGAATGGGCGGTGCCTTCCTCATCCTCCACCACGCCGACAAGGGCCTCCATGATGATGTCCATGCTGCGACGGCTGACCGATACCCGGCGCTTCACAATCGGTTGAAAATCCTTCAGCACCTCGCCGTCCGGCGTCTCGATCCGGCGAACGATCTGGGGCTGGTACAGGGTGCCGCCGTTGGCCATGGCTGAATAGGCGGCAGCCACCTGCATCAGCGTCACCTTGGTGTTGCCCTGTCCGATGGCCGCGTTCAACGTATGGCCGATGCGGAACTCTCCGGGAAAATTCTTTTCATACCACGCGCGGGTCGGTATATGTCCTTCCGCCTCCGCGTTGTACCCCACTCCCGTCTTCTGACCGAAACCGAATTCCCGCGCATACCGGGCAATGCGATCCATCCCGGTCATCTCCGCGAGGTTGTAGAAGTACACATTGCACGACTGGACCAATGCGTCGTACAGCGTCATGTCGCCGTGTACATGGGTACACTTGAAGATGCGGCCGCCGAATTCGTGGAATCCGCTGCACTCAAAAACGTCTTCCGGTGTGACGATGCCTTCATCCAGTGCGGCCATGGCCGTGAACGGTTTGAAAATGGAGCCCGGAAAATAGTTTTCGTACAAACTCTTGTCGATGCTCGGGCGATAGGGGTTCGCGTTGATTTCGTCGTTCTCCGCGTAAGTAAGGCCGTTCACAAACTTGTTGGAATCGATGGACGGACGGCTTTCGGCCGCCAGGATCGCCCCCGTATGGATGTCCATGATCACCGCCGCCGCGGAAGGATGACCGGCCATGGACTGGCGGGCGATTTTCTGCAGGGCCACATCCAGCGTCAAGGTGATATCATAGCCCGACGTGGGTTCCTGCATGCTGGCATCCGGCAGCAGCCGTTCCGACTGGACACCGGCAATGGGAAGTCCCCGGGCATCGACGACCTTCTTGCGCCATCCGCGCATGCCGCGCAGTTCACCTTCGAAGGCCCGCTCCACCCCTTTGCGGCCAATCAGATCGCCCTGCCGGTACTTGTCGGCAATCCGCTCATCTGCCGCCGCATCCTGAATGTCGTCAAAAGACACCTCGTTCATGTATCCGATGATGTGACTCGCCAGATCGCCGTATGGGTAATACCGGACCGGTTCGTCCATCACATCGATGCCGGGAAGCTCATCCTGATGCGCTTTAACGGCGGCGAGCTGTTCGGGAGAAATCCGTTCCTTGATGGCGATCTGCTGAAAGCGACGCATGTCCTTTCCATCCGCCAGGCAATCCTTCAGCTCCGCCTCGATGCGCGCTGCTTCCCCTTCGTCCAGTTCCAGCAGGTCCACCAGCCGGTGAAAACCCGTTTCCATATCGACGTAGTGAGGAATAGCGACCAGTGTATGGGAGGGCATGCTGGTGGCGAGCACCCGGCCCTTCGCATCGAATATCCGTCCCCGGACCGCCGGAATGGACACCGTGCGGACCACGTTGTTAATGCTGGCCTGGTGCATCTCATCGCCCTGCAGCAACTGCAGATAAACCAGACGGGAGACAAATACGAGGAAGGTCAGCAGGACGAACAGGCGCATCCAGCGATATCTCCGCTTGAATTCGGACAGCTCATTTCTCGGCGAGATGTACACTATCCTCTCAGCACCTTTCTACCACTGCTGCGTTTGGTCCGGGCGGACACCTGCTCAATCCATTTCATGCCCCGGAACACGAACGGCGCCACCAGAGCGGTGGCCGTCGCGCGCCAGACTACAATTTTTGCATGACTTAGTAAACTGCCAAAATCCTGATCGAACAGGGCCCGGATCGCCAGCACGACGCAGCCCGCAGCCAGTGCCAACAGGAACGCCAGAATGATTTCGAAAATCCAGCCCTGCAGGAACAGGCGCCAGGCAGCCACCTTGGAAATCAGAAAAACGGCCACCGACACAAACGTGAACAATCCGATGGGACTGCCGGCAAACGCATCCATCAGATAACCGATGCCAAAGGACACCAGCGCGCCCCGGCCCACGTCGTGGTCGTGGAGTCCCATGTACAGCACCACCGTCAGGGCCGCGTTGGGAACGAACATATCCCAGGGCACCAGATGGGCGAAGGTGGACTGCAGCACCAGCAAAAGGAATGAGAAAGCAATGGTTCCGGCAATCTGCATGATCGTCATTCGTCCCGATCACCGACTGTGGACATGACCTCAGCGCTGTCCATGATCACGAACACCTCCCGCAGCCGCGAGAAGTTTACCGCCGGCTCCACCACTACGCGCTGAAACAACCCCGTATTCTCCCGCCGGACAGAGGTAATCGTCCCGGCGAGGATTCCCTCGGGAAACTTTCCGCCGATGCCGGACGTGAACAACTGATCGCCCTCCCGCACCTCGTCCGATCGAAGCAGGTATTCCACTTCGCAGGTATATCGATCCAGCTCGCCGGTTCCCCGCAGGATTCCCTGGGCACCGTTGCGCTGGACGAACACGGGCACATAGCTCTTGCGATCCGCGGACAGCATCACGTCCGCATACCCTCCTTCGAACCGGCTGATCTGGCCCACCAGCCCTTCGAACGTCACCACCGGAAGACCTTTGACAAGGCCGTCCGTCCCGCTCATATCAAGGGAAATCCGATCCACGCGGAATTGCTCCGATACACCGCGACCGACCACCCGCGCCACCACCCGGGAGGCCCGCAGCTCGCCGGTGAAGGTTTCCTTGAACATGAGCATCCGCCGGAGCCGCCGGACCTCCTGCTCCGTCTTCAGAAAGACGGCATTCTCCGCCTTCAGCCGCGCGTTGTCGAAGCGCAGGCGCTCGTTTTCCTCGTTGGTGTTCACGAGAAAGATATATTTCGACCAGATCTGCCCCACTGTCTCGGCGGTGGCGGTGGTCACCCACTGCACGGGCGTGGAGATGGTGAGAAGAATCCGGTCAAACGCCGTCAGCTTGGCGGGATCGGCCAGGTTGGATTTTAAAAACAGAAACGGCGTGACCAGCGTCACGATGCAGATGAAGACGTTGCGGTAACGGGCGAGAAATGACATCGGTCCGCGTTCAGGTCATGGTGATATCCCGGAGCAGATCAAGGTTGTCGAGGGCCTTGCCTGATCCGAGCACCACGGCCGAGACGGGATCGTCGCTCACCATGACCGGCAGTCCCGTCTCTTCGCGGAGCAGGACATCCAGATTGCGCAGCTGCGTCCCGCCGCCCGTGAGTACGATTCCCCTGTCGATGATGTCCGCAGACAACTCCGGCGGCGTGTATTCCAGAGCGGTCATCACCGCCTGCACGATGGCGTTGATGGGCTCGCTCAGAGCCTCCCGGATTTCGTCCGAGTTGATTTCGATGGTCCGCGGAACGCCGGCCACCAGATCCCGCCCTTTCACCTCATACGTGTCGACGTCTTCGGATGGATACGCATTGCCAATGGCAATTTTAATCTCTTCCGCGGTCCTCTCCCCGATGGCGAGATTATATTTGCGTTTCAGATAATCAATGATGGCTTCATCCATCTTGTCGCCGGCCACGCGGACCGAACGGGAGTAAACGATGCCGGCCAGGGAGATGACCGCCACTTCTGTGGTGCCGCCACCGATGTCCACCACCATGCTGGCGGAGGGTTCCGTCACCGGAAGCCCGGCTCCGATGGCGGCCGCCATGGGTTCCTCAATCAGAAAAACCTCCCGCGCACCGGCGTTCTCCGCCGCTTCCTTCACCGCCCGTCGCTCCACCTGGGTCACGCCGAAGGGCACGCAGATGATGATCCGGGGCTTCACCAGGGTTTTGCGCCGGTGCACCTTGTTGATGAAGTAGCGGATCATCGCTTCAGTGACTTCGAAATCCGCGATCACGCCGTCCCGCAGGGGGCGGACCGCTTCGATGTGCCCCGGTGTGCGGCCGAGCATTTCCTTGGCGGCGATACCCACGGCCAGCACCTTCTTCACGCCCCGGGGATCCTTCTGCACGGCGACAACAGACGGTTCGCAGCAGACGATCCCGCGCCCCTTCTCATAAATGAGTGTGGTCGCCGTTCCCAGATCGATGGCGAGATCGCTCGACAGCAGGCTGTGAAGCCAGTCAAAAATCATTCTCCGCGTCTCCGTAGGCTGCGGGTAAAAATGCCGTAACTATTCAAATTCGTTAGATTTTGCCAATTTTTATGCCTGAAATCCGCCCCTTTACTAGCAAATATCGATATCTCTTTCAAGGGGTTTCGGCCCGCCCTGTTCCGCGGCACCAGTATACTCCCCGTTCCGGCCGCTCCAAACCGGAAAGCCGATTTCTGTCAATGTACCGACTGCCTGTCCGCGCGTTCGTCTGCTGCATAAAACGCATAAACTGTTTGCCTTTCGCCCGGCCCTGCGTAACATTGGCGCCCGCTCAGCCACCCGGTTCGGACGGCGCGACTGTCGCGTCCGGACCGGGAACGATTGAGGACAACAGGGAATTCCGGAGGAAATGCATGCTTGAATTTATCCGTAACAACGTGGGCGGTCTGCTGGGGATCCTGATCATCGGCGCCCTGGCAACTGTTTTCACCATCTCATTCGGACCGCAGAATCAGGGCTGGGGCGAAAAATCCGGTGACGATACCGCAATCAGCGTATCTGGTTCCGACATATCCATGGCCACCCTGAACTACGCCATCAGCCTGAACACCACCCAGGAAATGGCGGCGGACAGCCCTGAATACGCGGCGCTCCGCCAGCAGGTGGTCATGGGGCTCATCGAGCGTGAGCTGCTGCTCCAGGCCGCGGAGGCGGCGGGTGTTTCCGCATCCTCGGATGAGGCGATGGAAAAAATCATCAAGGGTGAATACTACATCACCCGTCCGATGTCCGCGCTGGCTTCCCAGCTCGGTTTCCGCATCGAATACGGCGGCCTGACGCCGGATGCGGTCCGCACTGCCATCGTGCGGGACGGCCACCGGGCCATGCTGGGCCGGTTCGTCGATCCGAAGGGAAAGTTCGACGCCAAGTCGTTCAACCGCACCGTGCGCTACCGCCTCAATTTCAAGGAAGACGCTTTCATTGAACAGCAGCGGCTCGAGCTCATCGCCCAGCGGATGCGCGGACTCCTGGTGAGCGGTGTGACCGTGTCGCCCGAGGAACTCAGAGATGCCTACAACCGGGACAACGACACCGTTTCGCTGTCGTACATCCGCCTCGCTCCGGAATCGTTCGACGCCGCCCTCGATACCTCCGACGCGGCGATCAGCGCGTGGGCGGCCGCCAACGGCGACGCAGTCCGGCAGTACTATGAAACCAACAAGTACAAATACACGAACGTGGAAAAATCCGCTCGTGCACGGCATATCCTCATCAAGGTGGCCAAGGACGCACCGGACGCGGATCGGACCGCCGCTCGAGGCCGCATCGACGGTCTTCTGGCCCGCGCGAAGGCCGGTGAGGACTTTGCGGCACTGGCCACCGCAAACAGCGAAGACGAGGGCAGCGCGAAGAAGGGCGGCGACCTGGGATACAATCCCCGGGGCGTGATGGTTCCCGAGTTCGACGAAGCCATGTTCGCCCTCTCCCCCGGACAGGTATCCTCCGTGGTCGAAACAGAATTCGGTTATCACATCATCAAGCTCGAGTCGTTCCGGGAAGGAACGGTTTCCCTCGAGGACGCCACCCCCGAAATCGCCGCGCGAATTTACGCCGAAAAGGAAGGTGCTGCCCTGGCCAGGAAGACCGCGGAGGCCCTGCAGGCCGCCCTGAACGCCGGACGGAACATCAGCGAGCTGCTGGCGGCCGCGCCTGTCGAAGAAGACACCGCGGCAGCCACAGACGCTGCCCCGGAAGCAGTGCCGGTGGTGGCCATTCCCGGAGGCGTTTCCCTCAGTGTGCAGGAGACTGCCGCATTCCCCCGCAACGCGGCGTTCATTCCCGGCATCGGCGCATCCAGGGACATGGCGGATGCGGCCTTTTCACTGACGGCCGAAAAGCCCTCTGCCGATCGGGTGTTCGAGGTGGACGGCAACTGGTTCGTCGTGGCGCTCAAGGAGCGGAAGACCCCTTCGGACGAAGACTTCGCCGCAAAGAAGGAAGACATCGAAGGCCGCCTCCTCGCCGCTAAAATCATCACGTGGATGCAGGATCGCATTTCGGCCATGGTGGACAGCGCCGTGGCAGAAGGCCGGGTGGACGCCATCGTTCCCATCGCCGCCCGCGGGCAGGCCGCTGCGCCCGCCCCGGCGAAGAAGGCCTCCGGCACGTCCGACAACAGTGACGGTTGATGGCCGACTGGTCGTACGATTGCCGCCGCGTGGTTCTTGAAAACGGCCTCACCATTGTCCTGCTGGAACGCCCCGGCCTCCACAACGCCGCCATCGCTGCCTGTGTAAAAACAGGATCCCGGGGCGAAACCCCACAGACGAACGGCCTGTCCCATTTTCTGGAACACATGATGTTCCGCGGCACGCAGCGGTATCCCACCCCGTTTGAACTGAATTGCGCCTTTGAATCCATCGGCGCCTCGGTGAACGGCGCCACCACGCCGGAGCTGACGGAATACACTGTTTCTCTGCCGCCCGACCAGCTGGAGTCCGCCCTCTCGCTGCTCGCTGACATGCTGCTGTCGCCCCGGTTCAGCGGACTGGAGACAGAGCGCCGCATCATCATCGAAGAAATTCTGGAAGAGGTGGACGAAGCCGGTCGGCCGGTGGACATCGACATCCTGTCCCGCGGGCGCCTGTGGCCCGGACACCCGCTGGGTCTCTCCGTCTCGGGTCCCGCAGAAAACGTGTCCCGGTTCGCCCTGCCGGACGTGGAAGGGCACTACCTCGGACAGTATGTGGCGGGCAATACGGTGCTGTGCATCGCCGGCAGCGTCAACGGGGATCGCTTTCTCGGCCGCATTCCCGGCCTGTTTCGCAACATGGCGGCAGGCCCTCGCGCCGCGGATGGACCATCCCCCTCACCCTCCGTTGAATCCGGCTGTCGACACGCCCGTCGTCCCGGCAGCCAGACCCAGCTGCGACTGGCCTTCCGCACCCCGGGACTGGAAGATTCCCTGCGCTGCCCGGTGGAGCTGATGCTGCGGCTCATCGACGACGGGATGTCAACGCCCCTGCATCGCCGGGTGTTTGAAGACACGGGCCTCGCCTACAACGTGGGCGCCGACCTGGAACTTTACCGGGACACGGGCGCCCTGAACATCGACGCCGTCGCATCCCACAACAACATTTCCGCCATCCTCGACGAAATCATCACCATCCTCACCGACCTTGCCGCTGCGCCGCCGGACCGCTCCGCACTGGACAAGGCGAAGAACCGCGCCATCTGGGACACGCAGAGCATCCAGGACTATCCCGGCAGCCTGACTGCCTTTTTCGGTGCGCAGGAATTCTGCCGGGAGGCCTCGTCCCTGCAGGAGCGCTGCGACCAGATCACCGCCGTGCAACCTGCCGATATCAGCGCTGCGGTGCAGCAGGTATTCTTCAGCGGCAAAGGCGTGCTGACCACCGTGGGCCTGCTGAACCGTCGCCAGCAGGCGACCCTTGAAATGAAGTGGGAGGCATTCCTCCGCGGAGGGACGCCGTGACAGCCGTCGGATTCGAACATCCGGTGACGGTGCTGCGGCGCTACCACCTGACGGCCAAAAAATCCTGGGGCCAGAACTTCCTGGTGAGTGAAGGGGCCGTTCGCGCGCTGACAGAGTGCTGCGTTCCATCACCCGGCACACGGGTCATCGAAATCGGCGCCGGCCTCGGC